>SACC01000511.1 GCA_009928745.1 Clostridia bacterium | reverse complement strand
TTATCGGACTAATCGCACTTCCCTCGTTGCTGTCGAAGCTTATCGTATATTGTTTAATTGTCCACTTCGCATAAAGCGTAATGCTTTCCGAGGGCATTGTGAACGTATATAAGATCTCTTCGTCTTCCGATACTTTTGTGTCTCCGTCGTACCAGCCGAGCCAAGTATAGCCGGTGTTGGTCGCGGCACCGATTGTTACCGTATCACCGACGTTGCTGCTAAACGCGAGCCATTCGGTTTCGCCCGCTTCTTCGATGTTTTTAAGTAATACAACGGGACACAGCAGCCAATTGGCAGTATATATTCTGTTGCCGTAATTACCTGCTTGTATCGCTGCTTCTTTTACCGGCTCTACTAACCCCTCGCCCGTCCAACCGGTGAAGATATATCCGTTTTTAAAGGGCAGCTGCAGGGTAATATTACTTTCGATATTATAGCTTTCTATGCCGCCGTCCGTCAAAATACCGCCGTCCAATTCATAAGATATCGAGTATGTAACAAGCGTCCAGCGAGCGTGCAATATCGAATTGTTTGCAATGTTCCATGATATTACACTTTCACCCGAGTTATCGGTATATCGTACGGCGGTGTTGCCTCCGCTTAAATACCAACCCGCAAAATCATAAGCTGTTTTTACAGGAACCGGAAGTTCAAACTCCGAGCCGAACAGCAAGCTGACAGAATTGGTTTCCGTTTCTCCGCCGTTCGCATCGAGCACAACAGTATAAGATATCGCTTCCCATCCTGCGTATAAAGCCGTATCGGCAAGCGGTGCAATTTCGGATTCAAAAATAGAAGTAAGATTTATATCTACGTACCAACCCGTAAAAAAATAACCGATGCGCAGCGGCGTAGGCAAAACTATTTCTTCACGGTATTCGTAAGTCTCTGACGCTATCGCGTTACCGCCTCTACTGTTATAATTTACTGTCACACTATCGGCATATATTCTGTCGGCGTATTCTGTCCATCCGTTACTTGTCTTATAGTCGTTCAATGCCGCTGCCGGAACAATTATTACCGCTTGACAGCCGTCGGCAAACACATTTCCCCCGATTTTCGGCGGATTGAGCGTTGTGAATACTATTTTTTTGAGATTTGTGCAATCTGTGAAAAGTCCATCGCCAAGTTGTGTTATGTTGAATGAAAACGTAATTTCCTCCGTATCTGTCGCTCCTAAATAATTTTCCGCCGCATACCCGCCGATAGTCTTGTGAAGCAAAAAATCTTCGCTCACCGACGGTATGTAAGTAAAATCAAAATACTTTACATCGATGTTGAACAAACCAAATGATATACCGACCATAATTATTACGGTAAGTATCATTG
>SACC01000510.1 GCA_009928745.1 Clostridia bacterium | reverse complement strand
CCGCGCATATAAAATGAAATATTGTGTATTTAAATTCTATGTCGCCGCTGTTCTTTTTATCTAAAAATTCCCTGACTTTTGTCAAATCGAGTTTTTCGTTAAGGACTGCTTCGTTATCGGCGCGTTTGGGGATAATATAAGGCATTAAAGCATGCATGCCATCGATTTCTCTGACAAGGGTTGCATCCCTTCTGTCGCCGCGTCTGCGTTTAGGTTTAACTGCTTTGAGCGTGTTCTTTATTTCAGGTTTTATGTCTTCGCTTGTCTTATTTTTTTCGGTCACAGCCATTATTCACCTGCGTTTGTAATTTATTAAGATTTTCTTAATTTTATAACATCACAAATAGCAGAGTAGCACAAAGTGGCTTGAAAGTCAATGCTTTTTTCACAATTTGTTAATTATCAACCAGCGTTAATAAAGAGCTGAAAATACAAAATATGTGCAAATAAATAATTCCACGGAGTTATATGAGCAAGTATTTGAGTGAAGAGTTAAGAACGAAGTATTGAAAAAAGCGGGCGGATAATATCCGCCCCTATTGTCATGTTAATCCTTCGTCATAAGACAATATATTCAAATATACTATGAGCTCTTAAGCATTTTTATCTCTCGACTTAAAGATTGCAGCCCATATGACCGCAAAAACCATCGCGGCGGTTACTCCCGCGGAAGTGGATGTCAACCCACCCATCAGGACGCCGAGCATTCCGTGTTTATCCACGGCTTCCTTAACTCCCACGGCAAGGGTATAACCGAAACCGGTCAGCGGCACTGTTGCGCCCGCGGATGCGAAATCCTTGATATATCCGTAAAGACCGAAGCCTGTCAGGACAACACCCGAACAGACATAGAGCACCAGAATGTTCGCAGGAGTAAGCTTTGTTTTATCTATTAAAACTTGTGCTATAAGGCAGAAAAACCCGCCTATTAAAAATACGTATAAATATTCCATATAATTATACCCTTTCCAGTCCTATAAGATGCGCCACGGACGGTATCGGTTGTTTCTGAAGCACCGTCTTTGGCGAAAGCAACGCTCCCGTACCTATAAGCAACATTTTTTTTGCTTCTTTCTTCATAAGCTTGTCCATAAATAACGTCGCCAGCACGCAAGCGGAACAGCCGCAACCCGAACCGCCTGAATTAACATCTTGATTATTATAATCATATATCAGCATACCGCAGTCGGTGAATTTTCCGCAAAGATCAAGCCCGCACTTGACAAACAGCTCACAAGCAAGCTCATAACCCTCTCTTCCGAGATCTCCGGTAGCGATGATATCATAGTCGCCGGGGTTTTCGTTGCTTTCGTTAAAGTACCTCAGTAT
>SACC01000509.1 GCA_009928745.1 Clostridia bacterium | reverse complement strand
CGAAAGAAAACGGCTTTCCGGAAAACGAACACCACGATAATATATCTTCCGATATTAATTCAGTCGGAAAAGCACCGCAGAAAACCTTCCGCGATTATAAGGCCATATTTCTCCTTATCATAGCCTGCCTGCTGATAATGACATTTATATGGTATTACCGCGACATTGTCAATGTGATAAATTATTACCTCGGCCGCCTTTCAGCGGTAATTTACGGTTTATTCATTGCATATCTTCTAAACCCCATTATGAATTATTTCCAGTCAAAGCTGGAAAAACATTTTTCTGCCTCAAAAAAGGAAAGAGTAAGAAAACGCGCATATATAAAAGCCAGGAGATTATCAATAGCCGTATCCATAATCATAGGTATATTAATTATCGCCGTACTCATGATGCTTATAATACCTCAGGTGTTGAAATCTGTCGTATCCCTCGGCGGCGAAGCTCCGTCGCTGATAAAAAGGATAACAGAAAAGCTTAACAAATGGAATGCGGACAGGTCATGGGCGGGAAGCTTCCAGAAATATATCGACACCGCTCTCGATTCAATAGAAAACTGGATAACCGAAACGCTTGTACCGAAAGCCACCTT
This sequence comes from Clostridia bacterium, assembly GCA_009928745.1. Classification (GTDB taxonomy): domain Bacteria; phylum Bacillota; class Clostridia; order Christensenellales; family CAG-1252; genus SACC01. Next base: position 738 of record SACC01000509.1, on the reverse strand, counting down.
CGCCGTAATCAGTCTCACTTCTGCCGCATGGAGTGTATTAATGTTCATCGTAAACTTCCTTATAGGAATGGTTATTGCCGTATATGCACTCAACGAGAAAAAACGGTTTGTATCATGGGGGAAAAAGCTTTCATTCGCGTTTTGCAAGCCGGAAACCGCTAATCTCCTTATAGACACTGCGCGTCACGGCAATAAAGTATTCGGCGAATACCTTATCGGTTCACTCATCGATTCGGCATTGGTCGGAATAATTTGCTTCATTTTTAACATCATAGCCGGCATACCTTATCCGCTCCTTATTGCAACAATCATCGGCATTACAAATGTAATCCCCTTCTTCGGACCAATCCTCGGCGGCCTGCCTTCCGCTTTTATTATACTTCTGATCGACCCTGTCAAAGCCCTTGTATTTTTAATATTCATCGTTATCCTCAACCAGATCGAGGGCAACATTATCGCTCCGCGAATACTCGGCAACGTGACCGGGATATCAGAATTCTGGGTTACATTTGCTCTCTTGTTTTTCGGCGCCATGTTCGGCGTCTTCGGTTTGATAATGGGCGTGCCTATACTGGCGGTCATAGCTTATGTATTCTCAAGGCTTACGGACAAGCATATGAAAAAGAAAAATCTTGTTCATGACGCTGATTATTATCTGGAAGTCGATAAATTTGATGTCGAAAAAAGCGAATTTGTGATGATAGATTATGAAAAGCTGAAAGAGGACAAGCGTAATAA
>SACC01000508.1 GCA_009928745.1 Clostridia bacterium | reverse complement strand
AAATTAGTTATAACAATGCTTTTAAGATTGCAAAGGTTGCTTTGCAATCTTTTTTATTACAGAGTTTTAGCGGATGCTAACTATTATTTTTGCATTTACCTAACAATAGTTGACTCTAACAACAAAACATTATATATTTTAGTAAGTAATTCAAAGAAAGATGTATGCGAAGGGTATTATGAATAAAAGAAGAGAATTCAAAGATTATATGCTTCATACGCTGACGCCGATACTATTATACGGCTGTATTACAGGACTGCTTGTCGGCGCGGTTGTCTGGGGTTTTTGCTGGGTATCCGAGTGGTTAACGCATCAATCGGTCAATATATATGCTTATGTGGCGGGTCATCTCGCGTATCTGCCTTTGTTATTTTTAGGACTTTTTGCCTTGGCTATGGTAGCCAGCATAATTTTAAGAGCCACTCCCGAATTGCAGGGAAGCGGCGTGCCTTATACCGAAGGCGTTATCAGAGGCTTGTTAAGATATAAATGGGTAAGGATGCTTTTCGGCGCTATATTCGGCAGTTTTATAAGCTATTTTGCAGGACTTCCGCTTGGCGTTGAAGGACCTTGCGTGCAAATTGGCGGAACAATAGGCGACGGGGTCAACCGTATGGGGCGTTCTCTTAATAAGAACAGTAATGCCTGGAGAAGATATTCGGTTGCAGGAGCGGCAAGCGCCGGTTTTGCAGTAGCATTTGCGGCGCCGCTTGCCGGCATAATATTTGCGCTTGAGGAAGGGCATAAACGCCTTTCGCCGATGATATTACTGACCGCAGCGTCCTCAGTACTCATAGCTGTTCTTACCTCTAACACGCTCAACAGATTCGTATCCAATGCAAAATACGCCTTTGATTTTGGCGAATTGCAAATACTCCCTATCGGTCAAATATGGATGCTCCTTATCCTTGGTATAGGCTTAGGGCTTATGGCTGCATTCTTCAGCATTGCATTGTTCAGATTCAAAGACCTTCTCGCCAAAAGAGAAAAGATACCCGTTTGGCTCAAGCTAATCGCAGCATATTTCCTTGTGGGCATTACGGGTTTGTTCTTTACCGATGTGTTAGGCGGAGGTAAAGGATTAATCAACAAGATAGCAAATTACGGCTTTGAATGGAAAGTATTGCTGATATTATTGATACTCAAACTTGTGCTTGTAATAATATGCGCCAATTCAGGAGCTACCGGCGGTCTTTTTGTACCGTTAATTGCAATCGGCGCGATATTCGGCGGTCTTGCCGCCAAGCTATTTATCTTAATTGGAATGGACCCGATATACTACAAAACCATAGTTTTAATCTCAATGTGCGCGTTCATGGGCGCAGTTACCCG
>SACC01000507.1 GCA_009928745.1 Clostridia bacterium | reverse complement strand
GGCGCCTTTGTGCTGGCAGTGCTGATGACCATTATCACCGAAAGCGGTAAAGATGGTTTTAATATGGCTATCTTCGGCGGCTACTGGGAACGCGCATATATCGCCGGTGTACCATATGAAATTAACGAATATTATTTTAATGATGACGAAATACCGACCGTCACCGTACCCGGATTAGATTATATTGGTGTGTGTAACAGAAAGCTTGTTATTATCAAAGACGGCATTTGCTATGAATATTCATACGCGGATAACGGCAGTTATGAAAGCAACCCCTGTTATGAAAACGGATACGAAAAATGGTATCCTATCTGTATTTCGGAGGAATATGTTACAAGCTGGGACGCGGAACCGGAGACCTATAACCAAGTCATGAAATATGCTTTTATTGACGATAAAGCATATGATATTATAGCACATAATGATTCAACCGACGGTGAATATTATTTAACCTTCCGCGGTGTTAAATATCTCTGTGATAAAGAAGTAGTTATAAATAAAGATGGTGTATTTTATGTATATCCGTATTGTTCGACAGCAGATTCGAACGGTAATTATTTTTATTGGCCTGCAGCTAAAACCTACAGCCGTATGATTAATGTCGAAACCGTTTATGATTTTAATATCAACGAAACCGCAGACGGAGTGCAATACGGATATGAAGTGAGTTTTGACGAAGATCACGCGTTCCGCGTATCAAAACCTGAAGTCAGGGAAGGTAAATATTATTATACGATTGCTTACCATGATAATAAAACAAAAAGTTGGAAAATTATTGCAAAGGACATCAATATACCCGGGGGTATATTCAGCCTGCGCACTTCAGGACCGGATTCCTTTGAAATAACCGATAACGGGAACAGCTTATCGTCGGTGACCTTTGTTTGGAAAGTCGACAACACGGGCAATGTGACAAAGGTATACGCAATATCATCCGGCGATACCTTTGCGGAAGCACACCCCGATAAAATTGAAACTATATATTATGATATTTTCTGGTATGACGACAATTCAGAAATACAGTGCTTGAGTGGCAGTCGCAAGAACATGACCTATAATGAAATGATTTGCGGGGGCAACATTAAAAGGGTCGATAGTTCGACAGTGATCCCGCACGATGTAAGAAGTCAGTTTTTCACGGTCTGTATTCAAGATCCCGATAATTTTTGCCTCATGCGCATAGAGATTTTTAAAAATGGTTATTTGAAATATTATACAAATACTTCAAGATGGGTTTCTTCTTATTACGAACTTTACTATAATCCGGAAGGATATGATCTCGACAAGCTTTTTATGTCTTGTTCAAACTATACCGGAACCGGTTCGGATTGTT
>SACC01000506.1 GCA_009928745.1 Clostridia bacterium | reverse complement strand
GAATATAGCATACTCCTCCGCTCTGCGGCATCGGTACGGTGCGGGCTTCGTCCTTGTACCAACCCGCGAAAGCATAGTTAGTCTTGACTGCAGACGACAAATCGTATGGCAAATCGGTAATTTTATACGTTGTCCTCTGAATTCCTACTATCTCTTCGTTCGCAAGCAGAACATATGTTATCGTATAGTTGATTATCGTCCACTGCGCAGTTAGCGCCATATCCGTGTTATATCCGGCGGCTATATTTTGTATTACTGTCGAGGTGCCGTCAATCATCCAGCCCGTGAAGCTATACCCTAAGCGGGTAGGCGGATTGAGCGTAATCACGCTCTCGATATTAAAGGTGGCGGGGTTCGCAACAGTCGGCGCAGTGCCGCCGTTGTAATAATAGCTAAGATTATGCTGTATCGGCGTCCATACCGCGGTAAGGGTCAAATCGCCGATAGTTCCGGGTGTAATCGCGGTTATTATATTGCCGCTGCCCTTGTCGAAACCTCCGAAGGTATAGCCTTCTCTGTATTCGGTATAAAAAACGTAATTGGATTCCACATTGTAAGAACGGTACTGCTCATAGTTCTGACTGTTCGCGGGAACTCCGGAATACGTTATATTATAAGTGATCTTAGCCCATTTGGCATATAGCGTCATATCTTCGTCCACAAGCGTCGAAAAATTCCATTCATTGTTCTCGTATACGTCTCCGATCTTACGGTACCAGCCTGAGAACTCATATCCGGCGCGCTCGCTTACTGAGCGATTCGCCGCCTTGCCGTTGAATGTGCTGTTGACGCTTATCGTTCCGCCCGGATAATTCAGCGAATATTCCGTACGGAAGCAGTGCTTTTTGTATTACCGAAAGCTGCTTGTTCACATCGTAAAGACGCTTCGCTGCGATGAACGAAAAATTGAGGTTGCCCAAGTCGTGATATACCGCGCCGCCCCCGGTTCTTCGCCTTGCGAGGGTGCCGCCGTCGTTAAGAAGCGTCTCGACGCGGCATTCGGCGTAGGGGTTCTGATTGGCGCCGATTACGACTGTCCGCTCGTTCTTCCAAAGAAAAAGCGTCGGACAATCCGACATTTCAAGCAATGTACTTTCCGCGGCGAGGTTGAGGTGAGCGTTATTTGAATCACTAATGATTATTCCGAGCTTCATAATAATCAAATTATACACGACGGTGGCGTTTTTGACAATAATTATATTGATATGTAAATATAAATAGGAGTCCGATTTTTGCGTCCGCCTTATTGTATTGCCGCTTGCAGTATGTTATAATAGCAATAATTTATAAGGGAGTTGTAAGATTATGGTTAAAAAGATATTAAAAATAGTAT
>SACC01000505.1 GCA_009928745.1 Clostridia bacterium | reverse complement strand
CTCTGATGGAGGGTGATAAGGTCATTTACGGCAGAAAAAAAATGACCAACTTTCTCTTGTTCGGCCACTGACGGCATCGGTACAGGGAAACTCACAAGCACATTTTGATTGAGGTGTTTTATTGTTCCACCCGTGGCTTGCTCGTCTGCATAGTCTAATAAAAAAGGTGCTGCCAAGTAGTGATACATGTATAAATTGCTTGTATATTCATCCCTGCCTCGTATTACAAAAACACCCGCATTGAGTGTGGCAGGTTTGTCGAGTTCTTTGATATATGCCACTTTCCCAATTGTTCCGTCTTTCGTTATAAGTACGTCTCTAGCTTTGACTTGGATATTCGTGTCTTGCTTATATCGGTCCTCTCCAATGTAGTGGCAATTAGGGAAATCAATCGTTCCTTCAGCAAAGTCAGTTCCTGTGATTAGGTAGTAATCGCCTCCATCCAGGAACTCTTTTTGTGTGAGCCCTTGCCAACCTATTCTGGCTTTTATGCTGGCAATAGCGGATAGCTTCCTCTTTTCCGTACGCAGTTATGTCTATAACCGACGAGGCGACAAGTGCGCGCTCTGCGTTAGGTTTCTCATAATGTTTTGCGTTGCTGTTGCTCTCGGTAAAATCGCTCAAATCATGGCCCGTTATATGCCAGCCCTTGCCGATCTTACAAGCGCGCAATTTACCTTCTCTGATGTATCGCTGAATCGTCTTAGGATGTATATTCAACATACTCGAGACCTGCTCTACGGTATAATAATCTTTTATCATAAAACTCCTCATTGTTACATATATGGTAATTATAAGCAATTATAAGGAAGAAGTCAAGGGTTTTTTATATTTTTGTTTCTATAACTCAATGCCTTTTGCCAAAGGCTTTATTATCTTAGTTGCCGATACTAAAAATTATCTTGACAAAATTCGGAACATGTAATATTTTATTATTATATATTGGGGTGTAATGGGTGAGTATGCGCATCTAATTGTCGCAACTCAACCTTGCAAAAATTTATGAGGGAGTACTATGAAGAAGAATTCTATCTTAAAAGCGTTAATGGTATGTACTATTGCAATAGCCATGCTGTTGATATTCGTACAGCCGACTGTAGCGGTTGCGGAGACTAAGAGCGGCAATAGCTATCCCATCGTACTCGTGCACGGCTTCGCCGGATGGGGCGACGACGAGATGCTCGGTTACAATTATTGGGGCGGCTTCGCGGATTTGCAGAAGATTATGACCAATACCGGACTCAAGACCTACGCTGTAGCGGTCGGCCCTTTCTCCAGCAACTGGGACAGAGCGTGCGAGCTTTGCGCGTATATTGTGGGCGGTACGGTTGATTA
>SACC01000504.1 GCA_009928745.1 Clostridia bacterium | reverse complement strand
GCCTTTACCTAGCCCCGCGCTAAAATTTATTCATTGATTTTAATTGGAAAATATATTATAATAATATATAGTTTTTATTTGTCAATTATCAAATACTGAATATGGAGGATTTATGAGAAAACTCTGGCAAGATATAAATATTTTCAATGAAAATACCTTACCGCGCACGGGCGTTACGCCTCCTAGTAAAACACTTAGTCTTAACGGCGAATGGCGCTTTAAGTTTTTTGAAAGTGTCAACAATGTCCCTGAGAATTACTATGATAAGAGCTTTGACATAACCACTTTTGACAAAATAGCCGTTCCCTCCAACTGGCAGCTCAAAGGCTACGGCATACCTATATATACGAATATCAGATATCCGTATCCGGTAGAATCAAAGAATAAAAAACTCATACCGCTAATCCACGATGATATCAATCCTGCAGGAATATATTGTCGCAATTTTATGATTGATGAACTGACAACGGATAGAATATACCTTGAATTAGGCGGTGTAAACAGCTCGGGCACAGTATATATTAACGGCGAATATGTTGGATATTCGGAAGATAGTTTTGATATTGTCACATATGATATTACTCCCTACATTGTTTTAGGTAATAATCTTATTACAATCCTTGTTGTGCAGTTCTCTACAGGCAGCTATCTTGAGGATCAGGACATGTGGCGTCTCGCGGGAATATTTCGCGATGTTAATCTGCAATTTGTCCCTTCAACCAATATTGCTGATGTGTTTTTACAAAGTAATTTGACCGCAGATTTTACTCAAGCCTCTCTTGTTACGAGTGTTAAACTCAACGGCTCACTTGACGGTGCTATTACACGCGTAACGCTCAATACGCTTAAAGACGAATTATTATTCACTTCGACAGAAAAGGCTCAGGATGCTTTTACTATTACCTCTCCTCTACTTAATAATCTAAAACTTTGGAGCCACGAGACGCCTTATCTCTATAAGGTTATCGTTGAGTTAATTAAGAATAATGTGGTAATTGACAGAAGAGAATTTAAGCACGGTTTCCGCAAAATCGAGGTAATCTCTACTGATAAACATCCATATATCGCATTGAACGGCAAAGAAATCAAAATATGTGGTGTTAATAGGCACGATTTTCATCCGGATTACGGTCACGCCGTGCCAAAATCAATTATTGATTCAGATTTGATACTGCTAAAAGCTAATAACATTACCTCTGTACGCACCTGTCACTACCCTAATTCTCCGTATTTTTATTTAATGTTCAATTCCATTGACCTATGATTTTACAAACAGAAAACACTGTGGATGCGGCCCTGGAAAAACATGTGCCGATAATAGAAAAAATTGACGGTAAA
>SACC01000060.1 GCA_009928745.1 Clostridia bacterium | reverse complement strand
TCGTCAGCGCGCTTACCTCCTCAACTGACAATATTCTCACTATCTTGCCGTGAACTATGCCCTCTCTTCTATAGGTAGCCCATTTGGGGTGAGTAAAGTAACCGCCGTAATTATTGCACAGCGCGACAGGAAGTTTTAGCTGCTTAGCCAATTTTGCAATCCCGATGCCGAAGAAAAGCGGCGCGCCATTAATTGTGTTGTTGCCTTCAGGGAAAACACCTATTGACCTGCCTTGAGAACGCGTTTTTAACACTGCCCGCATGGCTTTTATGTCGAATCCTGCCTTATCTATTGGGATAACGCCGGTTAAAAGTCTTAATAGCTTACCCCAAAATTTTGATTTCGCAAGTACTGACGCCGCAACAAAATATATCGGGTCACGGAACATACTGCTGATTAGTACCGAATCAATCAGACTTGAATGATTGCTAAGCACCAGATGCTGTTCTTTTATTTTTTTCTCTTTACTTAATCTAACGCGATAAATATTCCAAGCTAACAATTTGAGTAGAGGTCCTATTACAAAATATAAAATCCGCCTGCCTATATCTTTCTTCTTTTTCACGATGTCCTCCAAGTATATAAAAATTATATCACAATATTTTGTGTTTTACCAAAACAATTTCTAATTATACTTTACATTTCTATATATAATATTAATAATTGTACAGTAATATTATTGCAGTCATAGACTATTTTATAAAACTGTGCTAATATTTTATTGATGAAAGAATTTGAAATTTGCGTTAGCACCGCATTCGGTATCGAAGCGGTTACAAAAAGAGAATTGAACGGGCTAGGTATTCTTGAAGCGCCAGCGCGCGACGGTATGCTCTATTTTAGAGGCAACCACAACGATATAGCGAGATGCAATATGTTTTTGCGGAGCGCCGAAAGAGTGTATATAATCGTTGATACTTTCCCGTGCGCTTCTTTTGACGAGCTGTACGAGGGTGTATTTGCGCTTGACTGGATGGAGTTCTTGCCGCGCAATGCAAAGATTATTGTCAACGGAAAATGTGTGAACAGCGTTTTGTACGGAGTATCCGCTTGTCAATCCATAATGAAAAAAGCAATCGTTGTCAAGATGAAAAAAAGCTACTGTATGGCTACTGTTGAAGAAGACGGTAACGAGTACAAGGTTAATTTTGCAATTGTTGACAATATCGCAACAATCACCATAGACACATCAGGCAAGGGCTTGCACAAAAGAGGCTACCGCGACTTAGTCGGAGAAGCCGCGATAAAGGAAACGCTTGCTGCTGCAATAATACAATTATCGATATGGAATCCCGACAGAGTATTATTAGACCCCTTCTGCGGTTCGGGTACTATCCCTATAGAGGCGGCATTGATAGGACATAATATCGCTCCAGGCAATATGCGGGAATTCAGCTACGAAAAGTGGGATAATTTTGACAAAAAGATTATAGAATATGCGCGGCAAGAGGCTAAAGACCTTATAAAAATGGACAAGAGTTTGCGAATTTCCGCCTTCGATATTGACGGCGAAGCAATAAAACTTGCCGAGCGCCACGCCAAGCGCGCAGGAGTAAATGAAAGCATACATTTTCAAAAAATGGATATGCGCAAGGTAGAATCACGATACAAATACGGCGTAATTATTACCAACCCTCCATATGGTGAAAGGTTGATGGAAGAAAGGGAAGTTGCGAACCTTATGAAGGATTTTTCCAAGATGTTTTATACGCTTGACAACTGGTCCTTGTATCTTATTACCTCGTTCGGCGAATTCGAACGCTATTTTGGTCGCCATGCGGATAAAAACAGAAAATTATATAACGGTACGCTGCAATGCAGACTATACCAGTATCTAGGAGAAAAACCGCCAAGGCAGGTTAAGGAGTAACTATGGTTAATTTTGGCAACGATTGGGATGATGTATTGCAAGAGGAGTTTTGTAAGTCATATTACTTGTCGCTACGCGAATTTTTGAAGAAAGAATACGCTACATATTCCATATATCCCGATATGAACAGTATTTTTAACGCTTTCAAATATACTCCATATAATAAGGTCAAAGTGGTAATTCTAGGTCAAGACCCCTATCACAATCCCAATCAGGCGCACGGATTAGCTTTCTCTGTAAAGGCTGGCATTGCTCCCCCGCCTTCGCTTCAAAATATCTATAAAGAGCTTAATACCGATCTGGGAGTAGCAATACCTTCACACGGCAATCTTGAGAATTGGGCGCGGCAAGGCGTATTCCTCCTGAATACCGCGCTGACGGTGCGTGAGTATCAGGCTAACTCTCATAGAGGCAAGGGCTGGGAGATATTCACCGACAAGGTTATATCAATACTTTCCGCGCGCTGTGAACCTATCGTATTTTTGCTATGGGGGAGCAACGCGCGCAATAAAGTGAACTTGATTGACATCTCAAAGCATCTTGTTCTTGAGGCGCCCCACCCTAGTCCTTTGTCTGCGTATAACGGCTTTTTCGGCTGTAAGCATTTTTCCAAAACCAACGAATTTTTGTTGCAAACGGGCGTTACCCCTATTGACTGGCAGATATGATTACCCTTCATTCGGACAAAATTATAATAAGCAAGGACGAATGTTTTGACCCCAAAGCAATTTTTGAATGCGGTCAAGTTTTTAGATATACATGCAGCAATGATGTTTATACAGTGTACGCAGGAGACTACTGCGCAACAGTGATAGAGCAAGGGGATTGTTACGAAATATTAACATCTAACGTTGATTATTTTTACACTTATTTTGACCTTGCTACTGATTATAATATGATTATTGAAAGCATCAAAGATAAACCGCTGATGAAAGAAAGCCTGATTTTCGGAAAAGGATTGAGAATTCTTAGACAGGAACACTTTGAAAATATTATCAGCTTCATAATATCTGCCAACAATAATGTGCCTAGGATAAAGGGAATTATAGAGCGGATTGCAAAATCTCTCGGCGCTTTTCACGGCAGCTACTACGGCTTCCCGACTGTTAAGATAATGGCTAATCAAAGCGAAGAGTTTTATAAATCGCTGGGCGCAGGTTACCGCGCAAGCTATCTTCTTAGCACCGCAAAAGCAATAGATTACGGCTTCGATATTAATTCACTCGAAAAACTGGATACGCAAAATGCCAAGCGTGAATTATTAAAGCTCAAAGGCATCGGCAGCAAGGTAGCAGACTGTATCTTGCTATTCAGCTATTCGCGCAAAGACGTTTTCCCAGTAGACACCTGGATAAAAAAAGTCTATGGCAGACTATGTAATAATGAGGAATGTGTGGAAAAAATGCGCGAATATCTCATAGATCTTTACGGAGAATATGCAGGTTATGCGCAGCAGTACCTTTTCTATTCTCACAGAAGCTCTAACGGCGCAACAATAAGTATTAATTAACAATTTTACTATAAAAAACTATGGGATTATATAAATCAATATTCATTTATTGACACAAAAAAACTGTCGGCTAACCGACAGTTTTTGTTAATAAGCTCTTAATTATTGTAGTTCAGCAGTATAAACGCTCACTTTCTTGGTGTCTTTATCTCTGCGTTCAAAGCGTACTACGCCGTCAATCAAAGCAAATAATGTATCGTCTTTACCACGACCTACATTGTTGCCCGGATGAAGTTTTGTACCTCTTTGTCTAACGAGAATATTACCTGCGAGGACGAATTGTCCGTCAGATCTTTTGACTCCCAATCTTTGAGCATCGCTATCTCTACCATTTCTCGAACTTCCCACACCTTTCTTGTGCGCGAACAGTTGTATTTTGATAAACATATTACTTTACCTCCATTTCTATAAAATCCGAATAACCTTCGTGTAAGTCGGATACGCCAAGTAACAGTGTTGAAAGGATTATCTCAGTTGCATCAGCCTGTTTTGCGCTGATGTTATCCGGTATGCTTAAGGTAAGATTGCCTTTCTCTTCGTCAATGCGGTAATCCGCGTTAACTTTAGCAACACCTAGCACTCCTAATACAGCTGTCTGTACTATCGAACTGAGCGCTGCGCATACTATGTCCTCACCTTCAACTCCATATCCTGTATGACCGTCACACTCGACACGGGCTATTCTCCCATTCTTTCTTGTGAAAATTATCCTCGTCATTATTTTGCTATTGCAGTGATTTTAACAGCGGTGAAAGGCTGTCTATGGCCTTGTCTCTTGCGAACGTTCTTCTTTGATTTGTACTTATAAACGATTATTTTATCGCCTTTTCCATCGCCGAGAACTTCAGCTTCCGCATATGAATTCGCTACGTCATTGCCAGTCAATATGCCGTTATCATCACTTATAAGTAATACATCGAATTTTACAACATCACCAACGTTCGCTGTAAGCTTCTCAATCTTAACTATCAAGTCCTTTTCAACTTTATACTGCTTGCCACCTGTAACTATTATTGCGTACATTTTGCTACCTCCTCTCTCCAGTCTCGCTGTCAGGGTGGACAAAATCTCTTAATACCCTTTCCAAGCGGCTCAATGAAAATAATACCATAGCAAAATTATAAAGTCAACGAATTATTATATAATAAGCGTTAAAAATGCGCTATTTTGTAATTATCACTTTCTTGCGCAAATAATTAATAATTATGCCAAACTGACATTTAATAAACTTTTAGAAATCAATGAATAAATACCACTAATTTTGATGGTTATTGAATAACATCGTACATAGACTGGGGATTCCTCCATTACGCTCCGCTACAGTCGGAATGACACAAATACTTTGTTAGTCCTTCACCGTATCTGCATTGTCCGTCTTGTTTCGCATCAGAATGAACTTATTGACAGGGAAAGCCAATAAGAAGCCGGTTATTTGACAGCTTATTTTTGCTATTGCTCCGGCGATATCTGCATTGGGAATAACCTTGCATAATGCGGTGTTGAGAATACCGCCGACATATAGGTTCAATCCGACAACTATTATTATAGCCATCACACCAAAGCCTATCGCGCTAAGCATAATATTATTGGTGGATTTAAAAGTCTTCTTGAAGTTTGTGATGAATTTCAACGCTTGTCCGACTACAGAGGAAACAACAAAAGCAATAAGCGCGCCCAGTCCGCCTGCAAGAGATGGATATACAAAAATAAACCAACTTACGGGCTGGTTTATGCCGTTTTTTGGTAAAAAATAGTTCAGAATCATAAATAAAACCACTTCTATTATACCTGCCGCAACTGAAAAAATTGTATATTTGGCAAATTGCCAAGCCGTAGCATTTCTGCTAAAAAAATCTTTAATTCTTTTATACATACCTTTCTCCTTTGGGGTAATACGATTTAGTCATTGCTATCTCTTGGGGCACAATGGCGTCCATACCAGAAAGAAACTTTTCTCTTTTTATAAATCTTGTCTTAGCGGATTGCTAATATTCGAAAAACTGATTTTACATAAGTAATCTGTAACAATTGATGATAATACCTAATACAGGCAACAGGTATATTTCGAGCTTAAGCAATTATTTCGCTTTCCGTCTACCCTTCGTAGCAGGCAAACGCTATTGCATTCTTCCGCTCAAATTCTCTAAGATTAATGAAGTGTTTACCTAATAATCAACAAAAACATCGCCTAAGATCATATCTTAGTATGTAAGATTTATACGCTTATAGATCTACTCCCTTTTTCTTGACACCGTTGCCGTTGGGCGCGTAGCTTATAGCATCTTTGCCCGTGAATATCACGCCGCCGTCGCTCAAAATAACTTTCCCTACGGATTTGCTAAAATCTTCAAAATCGAATTCTCTGGAGCGTTTATCGTACGCAAGGTTATACCATTTTAAGAACTGCAAAATAAATGCGTTGGATGTTATATACTTATTATCGCAACCAGCTTTTGCCGCAGCCTTACTGCAATAAAGCACCGGTATTCCCATGTTGCTGTTAAGGACAATAACAGGCGAACCGCATTTCTTACATACCATACGCCCTTCCATATTCTTTTTCCAGTCGTCAATCGTGTACTTGTCCATAGCGGGCGCATTTTGAGCAGCGGATATAACAGGCTTTGTCTTTACCAAAGCTTTTGTTTTTACATCAACTACATCTTCCTGCTCGTCAACTACATCTTCGGATAAAACATCTTGCTTTTCTTCTATCTTTTTAATTATTTTATTCTTTTTCGCGGCAACTTTCAAATCTTTCTTAGACAGACAATCCGTATTAATATTAGACGCCTTAACGTAACGCTCGATGAGCACAAGCATATCGTATGTATTATCTGCGGTAATACGTACGTTACGCGCAATATTCAGCGCAATCCTAAGCACAACAAAGATTCCAAAGGCTGCGCCGCAGCCGTAAACATAATAATTCGTATAATCTTTTGTGTCTAGATATTCGAGCACTGCCATAACGCCCAAAGCGATAAATCCGCAAAATATTAAATATGATATTATGTTAAATATTGTATTCCACCCAGCTTTACTTTCCATCCGCCCCTCCGACTATAAGTAAACATATTTTGCTTTATTATGTAAAAAAATGTAATTACTTAACTAATTATATAATTATAAAGTTATTATGTCAATACAAGACCGTCAAGTATTTGTATTCATTTTTCTTAATTATATGCTTTAATAAGTTTTGTTAGCCATTTTGCGACAAAAACAGCGGTTTCTGAAGGCAATAAGGAATATTCGTTACCATCTTGAAGCGCCATTTCTGCCGCTTTTCCCGCAATATACGCGCCGCATGACGCCGCTGTCAACACATTAATCTTGCGCGCCATCAACCCTCCGATTATTCCAGATAGCAAATCTCCGCTACCGCCCTTTGCCATAGCCGGCGTACCCGTATGGTTCTCAATTACCTCTTCGCCGTCCGTTACGGCGCTAACCTCGCCTTTTAACAGCACTGTTACATTATACTTGCGCGCAAAATCTTTTGCTATACCAATCTTGTTTTGCTTTATCTCTTCGCTAGGTATTTTTGTCAGTCGCGCCATCTCTTTAAGATGCGGAGTTATAACGGTATCACCGCAGCGCTTAGTCAGCAACTCAACATTTTGCGATAAAATGTTAAGCGCGTCTGCGTCCAATAGCAAGGGTACTTTTACATTTTTTATAAGCCATTCGATT
>SACC01000059.1 GCA_009928745.1 Clostridia bacterium | reverse complement strand
ATGTAGACCCTATTGTCGGTACTCCTACTGATGCAAACCGTTATTTGTCCAGATTGCTAGTAAGCAATAATAATATTATTATCAGTTCAGTAACCAAAGTTATTAAGGGCGGTCACAGCGGTGCAAGTTACGAAAGCATATGCTATGCGGTCGTAGATAGCCTTAATCCTACCAAAGCGGCAACAGCCGCATATAGAATAATACCGCTTCCCTTAACTATTGAAGCGGATTTTCCAGACAGTATGTATGAAGACGGCACTGGCAAAGGCTGCGATCCGGATAATTTGTTGCTGAGTACAGTCGATGTTACTTCGGGCGTATTAGGCGTATTTGATTCAGTGAGCGTCAACAATACAATATTTGACACTCTAATGACTGTTGCGTATTACAAAAGACAATCGGGCGGTAGCGCAGTAATAGGCGATCCGCTTTTATCAAAGCCTGTTTTGGCGGGTGACTATACATTAAGAGTTAATTTTAACAGAACAGGCGGGGAAGTTGAGCCATACGTGTTTACTTGTTACCGCATTGTAGGCGGTAAGAATTCTTATGGAGAATTATCCGATCTTTCAATACGCACCGGCTATTATTACGATATAGCTTACCGTATTGAAGAGCCCGAGGAAATAAGAGTAATTTTCGACAAGCCGACAAGTTTTGCGCACGACGGGACGCCGAAAGGCATAGACGTCCGTTTTGCATGCGGAGATTTTGCCATTGTTTTAGATTCGGAAGATTATGAGATTAGATATCATAGCGCGTCTACCAGTCAAGCTACTCCATATATCAGCGTAGGTAGTTATACGATTCAAGTATCTTTTAAGAAAGATTTTCCACAATATAAAGTTGTGCAGCTTGAAGGAGAATATTATAAAGATAATCCTGATATTACCACGATTACCGAGAATGATGTTGTAAGCTATGCTTATGTAATATTTAATGCATTTGTACTGGATTGGGAATGGATTGCTCCGACTTCTCTATATTATGATGGAACCAGTAAGGCATACGGTGTCAGATTCTTCAATAGCGTGAATCCCGCATCTACGGTAACTCTTATCTATAACATTGATTATGCAATAAGGTATTACAAGAAGATAGGCGAAAACAGTTATTCATTGTTGACATCAATACCTAAGGCTCCGGCAATAGGTGTTGAGACATACATTGCAGAATTAGTATTTTTAAGAGCTTTGCCCGATTACAGAATGCTGAAGAATAATGACGAGACAAAATTCGTTATCAACTCATATATTGCCGCGAAAACTCTTAAAGACGGCGGCGCCAGCGATCCGATAGGACTTGCGCTTCAAGATAATGACGGCAGCTTATCCTTTGAAATGCAGAAAGAAAACAGACATATTTTGTTTGATATTCAAAAAGGTATACTGGTAGTCAGCGGTATATCGGTAGTAAATAAAAGCTTTGATAATACATTGCAGGCTACAATTAGCGGCACACCAGTTTTATCTGTCAAAAAAGATATAAATAACAAGAATCTAGGCGGCATGGTAATGAGCGCGGGCAAGTTTATATATAAGCTCCAAGGCAACATTCTAGCCGAATTCAATTCTGTAGGAGTAGGACAAAACATTGTGGTGAATATACTAGAGGGATATGTTCTTGATGACGGAGGATTGTATTATGTGCTTGAATATCAGCTTCTTAAAGCGAATATTTCTAAGTTGAATATTGCAATCACACCCAGCTCATCGCCCAGACAATATAATCCATTTTATGTAGACTCAGATAATCTTTCCTACGGCATATCAGTCAACGCTACACAAGTGTTGGCAAGCGTATTGGGGATTGCCGAGAATTTGGTGATTACTAACGCCTTTACCGGCGCTCTATCGCGGGTAGGCGCAGGCGGAGTAAATGATAATGTCGGAGAATACGATATATTGTTGGGCAGTCTCGCGCTTTCAACCGCTCCGGTTACCTTGTCTGATACTACTGCTTCCACGCTTGGCGCTAATATGCTCATTACACTTATGCCGGGCAAATATTATATAACCCCGCGCCGCATAACCATTGTAGTCAACGAGGGTCAGTTTAAATATTACGGTGACGCAGACCCGTCCTCTTATAGTTATTCAATAACCAGCGGATCATTATTGTTCAATGATGTATTTGTCGGTCTGCCGACACGCCAAAGCGGAGAAAGCTCGGGGAATAAAGACAAGATTGGTTTCTACACTGTTTCGCTTGCCCCGATCCGCATCTTTGACCGTAACGGATCCGGTGTAGACGTTACCTCCAATTACAATATTACTAGAGTTAGCAAAGCTTTTGAAGTTAAGAAGAAGATTCTTACAGTAACTGCTAACAATCAGACTATAACATACGGAGTAGGAACTTTCAACGCTCTTTCTATAAAAGTTAATAACGTAACGGTTACTCCTGCTAATATTTTTTCAATACTAAGAGGCGACGTGTTCGCGGGTAATCTTGGACTAGAAGATACCGGAGTAAGGACTTCAGTCATTGCAAGAAGATACAAAATCACTAAGGGCACTTTATGTATCCGCAATACTGCGGGTGCGGATGTTACACATAATTACAATCTCGTATTTGACGGGAGCACTCCTGCGTATTATACGATTAATAAGCAGAACATTACAGTTAAGGTTAGCGACAGCGCTAATTTGAGTAAAGCGTACGGCGATAATGATACAAAGATAGCCTTTAGCGTGGTGGGCACTCCGCTTGCTTCAAAGTACACCTTTGGCATTAACAGCTCGCTTGGCAGAGTCGCAGGAGAAAATGCAGGCTCTTATAACATTCTCAACAATAACAGTCTCGGCACTATCAGGATACTGGAGAACGGCATAAATGTTACCGATTACTTTAGTATTGAGGTTAATAACCGAGATGAGCAAAATCAAATAATAACTTACAACATTGTAGCGAGAAATATTACTGTCAGCATACTTAATGAGACAATAGTAAAATCCAACAGGACAATTATACCTACTATTGTATATCTAGAAGATGACAGCAATGAGCTTTCAGATGAGCTTGTTGCCGCGATTAAAGTAACATACGCAGTGCCTGCAATTACCTTTGTGGAAGGTGAAAACCTTATTACGCCGATTATTATTGGCAACATCTTAACAGATAGTAATTTTAATGTTACAATAACCGCTGGTACTATTACTTTAATTTATCCTGAGAATACGATAACTCAAGAAGTAATTGAGCAAGAAGACGTGCTATTCACAAATAACCAAATTGTATATTCGGACTTTAGAGTATTTAATAGCGTAAAAATGTATCAGTTCACTACTGATAACGGAGAGAATCCCTCAAGAACCGTAAAAGCATCAATACCTGTCACCGAAGATCTTATGGGTAAGAAAATATATGTGTTAGCGGTATATGCCGACGGCACTATCAATCTGCTTAATGCAACGATAGAAAATGATGAAATCGTTTTTGAGGACGACAACTTCTGTTATGTGCTGGTAGGCACATTAGCGGTATGGCCGTATGTGGTGTTTGGCATAGTAGTATTTGTTTTAATTGGCGGCGGCGCAGCAATGTTGGTATCTTATCTTATCCGCAGGAAGAAACGTATTGCAGCAGGGCTAATAAAACCGAAGGATAAGAAGGCAAAACGTTTTGTAAAACCTTCAAAAAATGCAAAAATAAACGATGAGCCGGAAGAGAAAGACAACGTGCTTGCCGAGGAAAATGAAACAATGGAGTTCGTCCCGATTAAGGCAGATATAAACAGCGAGGAGATCGTTGTTAGCAGCGTAAGCCGTATTGAAAAAGACGAAACTGAATTAATTGGAGAAGCCAAGACTAATTACTTGAGTGATGATTCTGTCTCGGACACGATATTATCTGACAAGGACGAGTCCACAGAAAGCCAGATTATTACCTCTTCAAATAGCAGAAGATTCGAATCAAACGATGCCACAGAAGGAGAAGGCGGAGAAGATTTGTTATGATAACATTTTTGTCTGCCGGAGGTTTAGTAGAGAATCTGATCAAGATTGATATCAGATGGCTCTTGCTGCCTGTTGGTTTAATCGGAATATGGCTTACAATAGAGGTTGTGCGCAGTATCTTGCGTCAGAAAAAGAATAAAGGCATTAAAGATCCTTTAGACTGTATTGAAGAAGCCATAACACTTGATGGCAAAAACATTGACGAGCTTACTGAAGATAAAGAGCATGTCTTCAATGTTATGGGCAAAAAGCTTGAAAAAGCTGCTGAAATTGAAACAACCGAAGTTGCTGATGATATCATTGAAACTACACAAATGCCCTCTGATGTTGTTAAGGAATCCGAAGTCGCTGACGATGTGATTGAGGCAACCGAGATTGTCGCCGACGTTGTCGATGCAGCGGTGATAGACACTGATGTCATTGAGGAAATCGCGGTGACTGCTGCTTTGTGCGCAACAAAGGAGAGTAAGCTCGGCACAATAATTGTTGTACCGGAGAATACAGAAGGGCAAAAAAGCTCGGGAGAAACTGTAAGCAATACCGTAAAAAAAAAGTTAATAATCGTAAAAAGTAAAAAGGAAAAGGATAAAACGCTTTTCACGTCAGATATAATTTATGTTGATGACAAGACAGTAGTTCTTCCAAAATGCTTTGAATCAAGGCTTAAATTGTCATCAGAGGCTGTAAAAATGATTTATAGCGCCTTGAAGAACACTTTATTGTCATATGACGGCATATATTCAAGAATACTCCGTTCTGTTGAGGTTTTCCGTAAGAATGGGGTATGGGCGCGCATAAGAATTAAGGCAAAATCCTTATATTTATATTTGAACATTGAACATTCTCTCTGTAGCGAAGAACTAAAATATAGGATTATAGATAATGTCCGTGGATTGGAAGGTACACCGATCGAAATTAAAGTGAGCGGTAAGTTAAAGCTTAAAAGAAGTATCGAATTAATTGAAAAAATGTTCTATGAGGCAAATATTCAGAAAAATCCTAAATATTTAACAATCGATTATGTTACTCTGTATCCTACTATATGTGATGCAATTATGGACAACATTAACGTTGTAAAAATGGATTGACGGGAGGTTATATGACTAAGCTTAATGTTGCGGCTAAGATAAAAGACTTGAGACAGTTTTGCGATTATACAACAGCAGAAATTGCTCAAAAAATTGGTATACCCGAGACCGAATATCTCGAATATGAAGAAGGCGGCAAAGACGTGCCAATCGGCACACTTTACAATATTGCTGCCGCGCTCGCCATTGATCCTACAGTGTTACTGACTGGCAAAGCCAGCACCCGTCTGGATTGTGATGTGGTATATGACGGTAAGGGAGTGGAGATTGAGCGTTACAATGGATATAAGTTCACCTCGCTTGCCAATAAATTTATTGGACGCGTTATGGAGCCCATGCTTGTCGAGCTTGACCCTGAAGTCGTGCCTGATCCTGTTACGCATAGCGGTCAAGAATTCAACTATGTTTTATCGGGTGAATTGAGAGTTGTGTTCGGGGAAAAAGAATATTATCTGCGAGAGGGTGACAGTATCTATTTTAATCCGCTTATACCTCATTCGCAAATTGCAATGGGCGGCAAGAAAGCAAAATTCTTAACTATAATTCTGGAATCATAATTTTCTGCTTCAACTTAATATTATAAAGTACTTGAAAAAGCGCTAAACTAAATAAATAATTCAGCTAGCCTTAAAAAAGTCCCTTTGAAACTCAAAGGGACTTTTATATAGTTTTGCATCAAATGTAATCATATATACTTTTATACTTTTAGTAATTAAACACACGCTTGTTATGCTTTCAGTAATCAAACACGCTTGTTATGCTTTTGTATCAAAAACTATTCGTATATGTTTTGTGATTAAATACGATTCATTACTTTAGTAATCAAATGTTGTTTGTAAGTTTACAGCGCTTTTAATAGCAAGTGTTGGTTATTAGCGCGCCGAAGAATTGCGCTGCCTTGGCAAGATCCGCAACCTTGCAACGCTCATTCCTTGCGTGAACTCTGGTGCGGTCGTCTTCTCCGTATATAAACGGAGTAAAGCGGAAAACATTATCGCATACAGGATAATAATACTTCGAATCCGTACCTGCCGGGAACATAAACGGAGCAACGATTAAGCCTTCAAATGTTTGACCGATTGCTTTTTTTAATTCACTGAATGCATAGGTATCAATCGGACTTATAGGAGAAGCGTCAGAACCCGCGCTATCAGCAATAATCTTTACGTTTTTACCGGCAATTTTCTGCATATAGGCTTTGATGTAATCCAAACTTTGTCCGGGAATATTGCGCACATTAATATTAACCGAAGCAGTGCCCGGTATAACGTTAGGCGCATCCGAACCTTTTGCCATTGTGGGGGCAAAAGAGGTCTTAACTATAGAACGGGTAATAGAGCTTGCCTTGTCTAAAACGAGCTTAATAAGAGGAGCGAGTAATTTCCTGTTGGCGAAAACAACTCTGAATCCGAATTTTGTATGAGGCGCAAGGCTGTCTATCATATCTTCTGTTGCCGAAGTCCATTGGGAAGGCAGAGGTCTTTTCATTATTTTGACAGACGCCTTCATAACCTCGCCAAGAGAAGATTTGTTGCCAGGCATGGAGCCGTGACCTCCGTCAATATCGGCTCTGACGGTATAGTCGCAATGACCTTTTTCACAGGTGCCGATGAGCGCGATAGTGCCGTCAACTCCGAGTAAGCGACCGTCTAACATCAATCCGCCTTCATCAATAACGAACTCGAATCTGGTGCCGTTCTTCTCAAAATATTCTACGATCTTGGGCGCTCCTGCAAGAGTAGGATATTCTTCGTCGTGACCAAAACACAGATAAATCGTGCGCTTAGGTAAAGTATTATTAGCAAGCAATGTTTCGACGGCTTCCATTACTGTTATAAACTGGCTTTTCATATCCATTGAGCCGCGTCCGTATACATAGCCGTCTTTAATAATGCCGCTGAAAGGATCGTTTTCCCAACCCTCGGGAGGCGCGGGGACTACGTCCTGATGAGCCAAAAAGCAGGCCGGCAACAGACTTTTGTCGGAGCCTTCAATTTTATATATAAGGCTAAAATTATTAATTATTGTCTTTTCAGCTATTGTTGTG
>SACC01000503.1 GCA_009928745.1 Clostridia bacterium | reverse complement strand
AACCAAACCTATTAGTTTGCTATATGAAGAAGTGTACGCGGAGATGCAATTAGTATCGCAAAATGACGCAGATTATATAATGGATTATTTTTCGGACTTTTATACGTACAGCAACCAAAATATTGCGGGAGTAGACGTAAAATATATCTATGGTACGCCATACGCTACGGTTTACGGTGTTGATTACAGCGACACTTATGCTGTGGACGATATCAATTATTATGTATGGCAACTCAATCCGAGAGATGTAGAGAACATCGCGATAATTATCGCGCAGCGTATTCCGCGCGTATGGATTTGGGAGATAGCTGCAATAGCCGCCGCATTGATAGTAATGGGCGTAATTGCTTTAATGATAGTGTTTAACAGGGGGAAGAAACATGCCTAAAAAGAATATGCCTGACAAAATTAAGACATATCCAGCAAATTTAGATGTAGAAAAGAGTATTTTGGCTAGTATCATTATTGATAAAAAAGTTGCCTTAGATGTTATACCTATGATTGTTGAGAAAGATTTTAGCGAAGAAAAGCATAGAGAGATTTTTGCCGCTTGCAAAAATCTTTATGAGCAATCTCAGCTTATAGATCTGGTAACCCTTGCGGACAAGTTGAGAAGAAAAGGAGCGCTTGATAAAACTGGCGGTATTCCGTATCTTATTGAGTTGACGCAATTCATCCCCTCTGCCGCAGGTTATACATACTATATCAACATTCTTAAACGGGATTCGCTTTTGCGCAGTCTTTTAGAAGTATCCAAAGAAATTGCCGAGGAGGTATACACCTCTGATGACGCGGAAAAATCGCTTTCGCTTGCCCAATCTCTGGTGCTTGATGTATCCAGACAAAAAAGTTCTCGCGCCCTTACGCACATACGCGAAATCGTTTATGATGTTATTGGTCAAATAGAGAAAAAAATATCAGACCCCGACTCTTCTATGGGCTTGATGACAGGCTTTTGGAATCTTGATGACAAAACAGGCGGTTTGCAGCGTTCGGATATTATTCTTGTCGCGGCGCGACCCGGTATCGGCAAAACGGCATTCGCGTTAAATATCGCGGCGAATATTGCAAAACGCCGCGAGGACAAAAAAATACTAATTTTTTCCTTGGAAATGTCCGATGTGCAGCTTGTGCAAAGAATGCTCTGCAATGTAGGCAATATTGATAACACCAATGTCAGAAGAGGCAATCTTGAGACGGCTGATTTTGTCAATCTTAGAAACGCTGCGACAATACTTGCGGAAAGCGGCATATATATTGACCAGACCTCCGAGGTAAGTCCTATCGACGTTATCAACAAGTGCCGAACATTCAAACTGGAGCACGGACAGCTTGACTTGATAA
>SACC01000502.1 GCA_009928745.1 Clostridia bacterium | reverse complement strand
TTGTCAATATGTTTCACAATATGCGTGAAACTCTTCTGCCGCTGACAACCTGCGAAAGGGATAAGCTGCTTTCGCATTTTTCCGTTCATTTATCT
The DNA here is from genome assembly GCA_009928745.1 of Clostridia bacterium. Classification (GTDB taxonomy): domain Bacteria; phylum Bacillota; class Clostridia; order Christensenellales; family CAG-1252; genus SACC01. The sequence continues at coordinate 1,250 of SACC01000502.1, read as the reverse complement.
CCGATTTATTATTTGATCCTGCCTGTTTATTTTATTTTCCCATATGCCGTTACCCTTCAGATCGCTCAGGCTGTCATTGTCACGAGCGCTGTTCTGCCTTTGTTTCTTATCGCTAAAAAACGCGGGCTTTCGGCAAAATCGATTGCTGCGCTCTGTGTCGCGTTTTGCTTTTATCCCGCGCTGAGTGGCGGATGTTTCTATGATATTCATGAAAATTGTTTTCTTGTGCCGCTCATATTCTGGATGTTTTATTTCCTGGAAATAAAAAAATATGCGGGATTATATATATTTGCGCTGCTGACACTGACGGTAAAAGAGGACGCGGCGGTCTACGTAGCTTTTGTCGCTGTTTTTCTTTTGATAGACAGCCGTGATTTTAAGCGGGGTCCGGTTCTGCTGATTATGAGCATCGTGTATTTTTTCGGAGCCGTATATTATCTGAATGTTTACGGTGAAGGTATTATGTCGGTCAGATATTCGAATTATATCGTCAAAGGCGGCGGACTTGATAATATACTTGTCAACTTATTCAAAAATCCCGCTTTGCTTTTTGCCGAATCCTTTTCAAATGGAAAATTGATTTTTTTACTTCAGATGTTTATTCCGATAGCGTTTCTCCCTTTGATTACAAAGCGGATATCAAGGATGACGCTGCTTTTCCCGTTGATTCTGATAAATCTGATGCCGGATTATAAATATCAGTATTCCATTTATTATCAGTATACGTTCGGCGTGACTACTTTTCTGTTTTACGCAGCAGTTCTGAACATCTCCGAAATGTCGGCAGCAGTCAGACGGTCGCTTGTAACACTTGCCGTGACCGCTTCGGTCATGATGTTTAACTCAACCGTCCTGGATAAACTGTATTATCTGAATAAATATAAAAACTTAAAATATGAAATCGAAATATTAAATACATGCATAGCGAACATCCCTTCCGATGCATCCGTTCAGGCGACCACTTTTCTTGTTCCACAGCTTGCGCAGCGTTCTCTGATATATGAAGCCGACTCTCAAAACGAAACAGAATATCTCGTTGTCGACCTGCGGTATGAAGAAGATGACTATATTGCGTTTCTGATCGAATTATATAAAGCCGACGGGTATGAGATAGAGGAATATTATGAGAATATTATTATGGTGATGAAAAAAGACGGATGGAACGGCGGGAATTGAAAAAAACGGAAGTTTTTGCATTCTTCCGCTTTTTAATGTTTTACTTGTGTATGGCTCTGTCGAGAGTTATACTG
>SACC01000058.1 GCA_009928745.1 Clostridia bacterium | reverse complement strand
TACAAGGCATTGCTGACGACGCGTAGTCTTGCGCTACGCCAGGAGGCAGCAACACAGCAGAGCGCTAAAAGCATCAAAACATCACGTTGTCGCATAGCTACACACGCTCTAAACAATCCCACCGATATATATTGCGCCCATACCGGTAATTACACCTACCAAAAGGAAGAGGGCGGTAGTTTTGCCGCTGTATATCATCATTGCTTCGGGGATAATCTCGGCGAAAGTCACATAGAGCATCGCGCCTCCTGCTGAGGCTAAACATATTGCGGTAATTATCGGGGTAATACCGCCGAGCACATATCCGAATATCGCGCCTAGTATGGTAACCGCCCCTGCGGAAACTGTTAAGAATAGAGCCTTTTTCCTTTTCATACCCCCTGTAACTAACGGCACGGTTATCGCCATTCCCTCGGGGATATTGTGCAGCGCTAACAAGATTGCAATTAATATAGCATTGGAATAACGCTCAGGAACAGCGCCGATACTTCCTATCGCCATTCCCTCGGGGAAATTATGCAGCGATATTGCGAGTAACATTATCAAACCGGCTCTTGCTAGCTTAACTCTTACCGAGGTTAATCGTTGCTCCTTGTTGCCGGTTGATTCCTTCCCGATATTCTCACAGTGAATAGTTGTGTCAATTTTTTTGTTGTATTTATCCAAAAGCACGCTCAGCCCGAAGGTAAGTACCGCGCTTAATATTACACTTATTATTGTTATATATAAGCTATTGCCGGTAAGCGCTTCGGCTTCGGGAATAAGGTCAAAACAAACCACCGCTATCATAACTCCGGCTGCAAAATTAAGCACACAACTAATTATCCTGTTGCTGCTGCACTTAAATAGCAACCCGATCAATCCGCCGATACCTGTACCGAATATGCCTGCGCCGCCTGCTATCAGTATCAACCATAAGGCGGAAAATTCTATTGAAGAGTTAATAAATGTAAAACTCATATTACTTCCTTTTTGCCATCAATATAATGTATTATTCTTACTTGATATTTATAGCTATTTTATATATATCGTCCTTTTTTACCTTTCTTTGTTCGGCTACCTTTTTAATAGCGTCCTTTTTGCATAGCCCCGAACCCATAAGCTCTATTAATTGGTCTTCTACCGATAAATCAGTGCAGAACTTATTATCTTTACCCTCAACGATTAACACATATTCACCTTTTTTATCTCTTTGTGTTCCTATAGCAAGCGTGGTAATCTCGACACCCTCGTATATTTTGGTGATTTCCTTAACTATCTGCAATTTCCTGTCCCCCAAGGTTTCTGAAAGATAGTTTAGGGTTTTGTCCAGGTCGTGCGGAGAGCAATACATAACAAGAGGAAGCGGAGAATTGATAAAAGGTTCAAGCTGCGCTTTTCTGTCCTTCGTCTTTTCTGCTAAAAACTCCAGAAACACAAAGCCGCCAGAAATGCCTGCTAAGGTCACTGCGGAGACTACTGCGGAGGGTCCTGGAATAACGCATATTTCGCAACCTTCCTCCCTTGCCTTCGCAACGAGAACGCTGCCGGGGTCGCTGATACACGGCATACCTGCATCGGATATTATCGCCACATTTTTACCTTCTTTCAGCAAGCCTAATATCCTTTCGGAGCTTTCCTGTTCTCTGTGCTTGTAGTAGCTGATAAGCGGTTTTTTTATACCGTAATGATTGAGCATCATACCCGAATGTCGGGTATCTTCACAGGCTATATAATCTACCGCAGCGAGCGTTTCCAGCGCGCGTCCGGTAATATCTTTGAGATTTCCGATAGGTGTTCCAACTAAATATAGCATATTACCTCGTATTATTTTTTCCGTATAATTCGTATTCGAGCGCCTCGCGCAGCCAATTTTCCACAACAATTCCTTTATCGGCGCCGCGTTTTGCCATAACTACTACTGTATCCACCGCTTTATTCGCAGCAGGCTGTATACTGTAGAGGCGTTTAGGTTCAAGCCCTGCGCCGCTCAATAAGCATAGTAGCTCGCTGAGCCTGTCAGCGCGGTAAACAATATAGAATTTGCCTCCGAACTTGACAAGTTTTGCCGCGATATTTACTATTTGCTCAAGCGTTATTGCAACCTCGTGACGGCAAAGGGCAATTTCAGGATTATCGCTCATTTCGCCTTCTCCCATGCGATAATAAGGGGGATTGCATACCACAATATCTTGGCTTCCGTGACCGAGCAAAGCAACGCTATCTTTAATATCGGCGTTCTTTATCTCTACTTTTTCGCTAAGGTTATTAAGGCTTATTGATCTTTGAGCAAGATCGGCAAGTCTTGGTTGCAGCTCAATTCCCACCACCTTTTCGGCGTTTGTCTTAGCTGCGATTAACAAGGCAATAACGCCCGAGCCGCTGCACAAATCCGCAACCTTTGCTTTTGAGTTCGCTTTAACAATGTTTGCAAGTATTACCGCATCCGAAGTAAAACAATACAGAGCTTTAGACTGCAGTATTTTCATTCCCTTATAATTAAGGTCGTCCAGTCTTTCGTCCTTGTTTAGTTGCTCAATCATCATTATTCTTTCCGTCAGGCGCTTCTTTGGTTTCTACCGCTTCTGTTATGTTCTCAGACGCTTCCTGACCTTCTTTATAAAGCGCCTCAGTTGTTTTTTCTAATGTAGCTACATCGCCCTTTGCTTCACTTAATGCGTTCTTCTCTTCAACGGTCTTTGTGTTTTTCTTGTTTAAGTGAAGTTTTTCCTTGATTTCTTTAGCAATACTGTCCGTTCTTTCCTGTACCTGCTCTTGAAAATGTTTTGCGCTCTCTATCAGCTTGTCTTTGCTTTCTTTAAGTTTTTCCGCGCTTTTTTTGGCTTGTTCATTAAGGTCGTGCAAAAACTTTTCGGATAAGCCCTTAATGCCGCCTCCGTCTTTAACGAACTGCTCGAATCTTTCTGACGACGCCAATATGCTCGGCAGCACGCATAATACAAGCACACAGCTTATAACTGAACCTCTCGCTACCAGTCCTGCAATCTCTTTTACAACAGCGTTTGACGCTAAGAAAGTAACGCTTAGACAAGCGACAAGCATTATACTTGCTGCGGTAAGTATGGACATTGAGGCGGAAGACGAGGCAGTATATGCCGCCTTTAGGGGGTCGCAGCCCTCACGTCGGTATTCTTTATATTTATTGGTCAAAAGTATGGCATAATCGACAGTGGCTCCCAGCTGAATAGATCCCACTACTAAATAGGACAGGAAATTGACGGAATTATTGAGCGCCTTGTCGATGCTAAAATTGAACCATATGCCGAATTGAATCAGTAATAGGAGCAATATCGGATATTTTAGCGAACGCATATTAAGAATCAGCACTAATAGCACCAGTCCTATCGATAAAAAATTGATTTTTGCAAAATCCACAGGAGTAATATCCTGAAAATCTTTTACGCCTTGCACAATACCGGTTAAGATATAGTTATCAAAGCTTCCTGCGCTTATGCTGTCAGTTTCGGCTAACGCTTCTGTTGCCGCAGCGCTCTCGGGGAAAATATCCTCTCGGAGCGCAATGGTATAGAGCGCGTACCCGTTACTGATAAAGCCCATATCCACGCCCATATTGAGCACCGCATCTGTAATATCCACGGTAATTCCGATATTTATTTTAAGCTTGCCTTGCTCGTCAATCATATCCGGCGGCAACATGCTGACAAGTCCGGTGACCGCGCTAATATATTGAGAATTGTTGAGGTTGTCTATATAAGTCTTTTGCTCCAATAAACTGTCAGAGCTTATCGGCACAGCTACGAATAACTGATTGCTCAAATCCTCGACATATGCGGTAAGCTCGTTGGGACTTTCATTTTTCGGTAAAAAATCCAAGTAGCTTAAATTCAAAAAATGCTGTCCCAAGAATGCCGGAATTATCAAAACAGCAAAAATTCCAATTACTAATAATCTGTTCTTAACCGTAAACTTTGCAAGCCCCTTAAATTTGAAATCAAGCGCTTTTTTCTTACTCCTCGCGATTACTTTATCGAACATTATCAAAAGACAAGGCTGCAGTACAATAACAGTTATTAACGATATGGCTATTCCCTTCAAAAGCACGCCGCCAAGGTCCTTACCGATAGTGAAAGACATCAAAAACAACGCGCCCATACCGCCCATCGTTGTCAGAGCGGAGGCTAATACCGTAGGGAAGGTACGCTTTAAGGCGCTCCTGACCGAGTCGTGAGAATCGAGTCCCTTTTCCCGTTCTTCGGTATACATATGGGTTAAAAATATCGCGTAATCCATCGCCATGCCCAGCTGCAAGATTGCCGCAGCGCAAAAGGTAATTATGGATATTTCGCCGAAAATAAAATTGGTACCCATATTAATCAGTACCGCAATGCCAAGCGTTGAGATGAAGATAACGGGTTCTATCCAACTGTGAGCGGTGAGTACAAGGACTAGCAATACAAGCAGCGTTGCAACTATCAAAAAGTATGGCAATTCGCGCATCGCGTCGTCATAAACCTGCCGTGATATTGGCGCGGTACCGCCAAGAGCATATCTCTCGTCGCCAAGGATATCTTTTATCTCTTCGAGAACCTCTCCTGCCTCGTTGGTGCTTGCGCCTACACTCATATTGACCATTATCAGATAGTTGCCGTCGCGCGTTAAAATCTCCGCAGCTTTTTCGCGGATTTCTTTAACCATATCAAGATTGCTTATATCCATTGTTCCCACTTTTACCTCGTCAAGCGAGCCGATCCATAACACCGTGGTGACGCCTTCAATTTGCGCAATCTCTTCCGCATATGTTTTTATATTGTTATAATCTGTATCTTTGTCAAGGGCAACGAGCGCATTGCCTGCCAAACCAAAATTCTCTTCCAAGAACGCCATCCCTTGGGCTGTTTGCGAATCGGGCGGCAAATAGGACAAAACATCAGAATTAATTTTTGTCAAGAAAACGCCGAAAATACCCAGAATAGCGAGCGAAATAAACACGCCAATTATCGGCATACGGAATTTAACTACAAAATCGCCCAGTTTTTTCATTATTTTATCAAAGGCTTTCATTAATCATCTCCTAGTTTTTTAACACAAACAAAAAGTGATATAATCAAAAAAGCAATTAAAAGAGTTACATCTTTTTGTGCACTTTTGCTAATTGATTATACCACATTTAATTTTGTTTTAACAAACAATATGTATATATTTAAGACCGCTGTATAATTATACGTCTATTTTATGCCCATAAGCACCAAGTCTCCGCTAAACGGCTGCGAAGGCGCTTTTGCTGCTTTTACAACTAGAGCGCCGTTAATTAACTCCAACTCCTTTTTTAAGTCGCATTCATATGCGGTCATTTGACTGGTTTTGGAGAGTAAAAGCAGCGGAACCGTGCTGTCGGAGATATTGAAGCCTAACAGATTATTGAGATTTATCCTTGCAACATAATAAAACTCTTCTCTCGCAAAGTCAGAGGGCGAAATTTCAATATTCTCTGTCTTTAAGGTTTTCGTAAGCTCAACGGTTATCGCGCTCCAACCGCTGTCTCCTATTTTTGAGCGTTTGTATATCAATCCATTGATTTTATCTTCGATATATTGCAGGCTTATTGCTCCTTCAAAGGCAAATCTAAGCGCAAAATTACCCTGTTTGTTGTCAATATCCTTATCTGTCGAGCTAATTCTGCTGCCATAAAAGTTTACATTGCTATTGTTGCGCGCTTGATTTTCGAGTGTTGCGCTATCTGCGTCAAGCAGCGCCGTCTCGTAATCATTAGGAGACAAAACATAGTGGACATCTCCTTGCGCCTCGGCGACCTTAAGCACGCTGCCAATATCTGCAATACTTGGATTAGGAAGATTGGCAACAGCCACCCAATTACCATTTTCCCTTATAAACCTGCCTTCTTGCGGCGCATCTTCAAGGATATACCCCATTCGAGCCAGCGCGCTGCAAAACTCCGTCTCGCTCCCTGTATATCCGCCCTCTTGCGCGTAGGCGTATGCATTTTTGCCTTCTAGCTCCTTGTTATTAAGCTTTTGCAGCACGGTATTAAGCAAATCGTTCAATTCTGCCGCGGCTTGCGCAGCTTGCGCGGCTTGCTGTATTGCGTTTTGCGCCGCTTCTCTTGTCAGCGCTAGAGTTCTCTCCGCTTCGGATAAAAAATCGCTGTGGTTTTCAATATGCCCGACGCCGTTAATCGAGGGCAATACTTCAAAGGACGCCGAGGCGTTCTTAATTGATTTTAATACGATTCCCTCTTCTGACCGTCCGATAAGCTGAACATATACTTTGCCAGCAACCAGCATAACGCAGGAAGGCACGGCGTAATTGATTGCGCTATCTTCTACCGTCAACGCCTGTGACAGATAAATCCTCCCGTAAGGACACATAAATTCAAAATAATATGTAATCTCCGGCTGCGGAGTAAGCGCGACTGTTAGCGTAACATTACCCGCCTCGCCTTGGTTGGCGCTTATATTTTCTAACGACAGTTCCTTATCTTTTAGAGTTCCATTAATAATAATCATTCCATTTTCCTCCCTTGTGAATTTTAAGCTTAAACTTACACGAAAACACTCTCGACTGTCAGTATATAATTGTCTGCCGCTGTCAAAACTTGGATTACGATTATTAAGGAACTCAATGGATAATGCAAAGCGCTTCCTTAATGCTCTTATAAATGGTGCGTGGCATCAAAAAAATACATACATAAACGAGGTATTATGAATTTTGTAATAATTTGTATTGGAAGCGATAAAATAAGCGGCGATGCGCTGGGTCCCGTTGTCGGCGGACTTTTGCGCAACAAGTATAAACTCCCCTGTCCGGTATACGGCACAGAGCAATATCCTGTTAACGGCGTCAACCTGCCTGATTATCGCAATATGCTTGATTCTTTTCATGTTTCTTCAAGTGTTGTCGCGGTTGACGCGGCTGTCGGCGAAGCGCACGAGATAGGACGAGTGAAAATACGCAGCGGAGGGATAAAGGCGGGCGGCGCGCTTAATTCGCCGCACAAAATGCTCGGCGACATAGGGATTCTTGGTGTTGTAGCGGAAAAATGCGACAATGTTTTGGGCGCATTACTCGAGACGCCGTTTGCGCTTATTGAGGAGATGGCGGAAAGGATTGCGCTCTCCATTGCCG
>SACC01000501.1 GCA_009928745.1 Clostridia bacterium | reverse complement strand
GACTGTTACTTCCGTGTCGTATGATACATAGGGTACAAGCGCGCCTAAGAAAAAGTTTATATCCTTGCCGAGTACATTATAGGATATCTTAGTATCCGTGTTCCCGGTATAGTACTTGTATTGAAAATCAAGAGGCACGGATGTTACGAAGTCTTGATATATAACAGCCTGCACACAGCCTCTGGCGTGGGTAACGATACTTATACCGCGGTATGACGGGTATTGACCCGCGATAAGCAGCTGCCCTTTTACTACTACATCCCCCTTTTTGACCACGGGTTTCCCCGAATATGCTTCCATAGACATTATATATCCGTCATGGGATGCTATTACGTTGTAAAAGCCCGAATAATCTACAAATTGCGGCGGACGCTTGCGTTCAATCACTTCTACGGTTATATGATTTCCCTTGATATTAACAGACGCAGACGAAAGGTCTGTCAGGTTTAGTATCAGCGAAGTCCTTGCACTGCTGGGTTGTATTGTGGGTATGTATGTGCCGATATCGATACCGGCATCGGCAAGCGCTGTCAATATAACTTTATCAGGTATTTCTTTATTTCCCGTTACATCGATTTTCCAGACATGAAGGGTGGATATCAGCATTAATATAAGACCGATAGCAGTACCGACGGCGAGACCGTGGCGTTTTCGGTATTTATATATAATGAAAGGAAGTCCCACGGCTTTTTCTATCATTATATCTATATTGGCTTTTTCGGCAGCCTTCAGCCCATGTCCACAGGAAAAGGCTGAAAGCCTTACATACATATATTCATCTTTGTTTTTCGCTCCCCAGAACAGCACTTTATCCGAATTCAACGCGTTCAGCAGCTGCGCGCCCTGCTTTTCCGGTACCTTTACAAGATACCATCCTGTTATTTTGTTAAGAAATCTATACCACATCACATGCACCGAAAGTTACGGATGTAATTTCTCCTTTGACGCCTATTCTGTTATCGGCAAGGCAGTCAAGAGTCAATCCTGAACCGGTTATGCTGATCGTCAACTTTCCCGCCGACACGGAAATTGTGTTATCGTCGTACCGAAGCAGCTTGTTTACCCCTTCGATAAGGCAGCGTCTGTTACCGCGTATTTCCGTAAATAAAGTATTTTTCTATGTCCTATTTAGTCGCCACCTTAAAAAATAATAAAATTAAAGTCTTTTATTCGTAATTTTAATTAATATATTCCTGATTATTTTTATACAAGGAATGGGCAATAATAATTAACTTTCTCATAACTGCAACTTGAGCCAAGGTTGATTGTTTACCATTCTCTTTTAAACGATTATAAAATTCTTTAATCTTAGGATTAAATCTTATTGCACTCAATGCACTCATAAA
>SACC01000500.1 GCA_009928745.1 Clostridia bacterium | reverse complement strand
AGAAAGCCGTTTGAAACAGGGTACGGTAATGGAAAAAGTACACAATTTTCGCGATCTCGGCGGAATCAGAACAGCGGACGGCTGCGCGGTCAAAAAAGGGCTGTTCTTTAGGAGCGCTATGCTCAACGACGCGACGCATAACGATATCGAATACCTCAAAAGCCTTGATCTGAAGGTTATTTTCGCTTACCGCGATACGGACGAGCTGACAATAGTAAAAACGGACCCGTATGCGCCGCTCGGGGTCAAGCACTACAACTACCCCACCGATATGCAGAACAGACAGCTATACAAGCTGAAAAGAGCTCCGGTGTTCTTCAAAGCGTTCCACAAGGTCACTTTTGAAGATATTAAGTCCACTTACAGGAATATCCCGTTCAACAACATTGGCTATAAAAAGATGGTCGAAGCGCTTCAAAAGGGCGAAGTGCCCTTCCTTCAGCACTGCACGGCGGGCAAAGATCGCGCCGGAATGGGCGTTGCGATTCTGCTTATGATACTCGGCGCGCCGTACGAGGAGATACTGAAGGATTATATGAAAAGCCTCGAGATCAAAACTTATATCGAAGCCAAGGTCGGACGCTTTATCCCGAAATTCATAAGAGGCAGAATGCTTAAGCGCTACGAACCGCTGTTCGTAGTGCACGAATGTCTGCTCGAGGCGGCGCATATAGAAATAATTTCGCGGTATAATACTGTCGATAATTATCTCCTTAAAGAATTCAATCTTAATGAACCCGAGCTAAAGCGCCTACGCGAAACATATACGGAAAAAATCTCTTAAATATTGCTGTTCATATAATAAGCCGTATTATTCATTGGTTCCTTATATATCCAAATCAAAAATGCTCGAGGGATTCATTCATTAATTCATTAAAAATTTTCTTGAATATCCGATAAAAATTTTTTTATGCGTATTTAATTGAATAAAGCGTTATGCATTTTTGCGCTTAATTTGTTATAATACCTTAGCAATCAAATTGGAGCATTCAGCTTTTGCGGCTTGCGTTCTGCGTTTTGCCAAGGACTGCTTCGCTCCGTTTTGTAAGCTTCTATCAATCGGAGGACACCATGTTATCTTCAGCGGAAATCATTGCAAAAACCGAAAAATACGGCGCGCACAACTATTGCCCCAAGCCCGTAGTAATCGAGCGTGCCTCGGGCGCTATTGCTTTCGATCCGGAGGGAAAGCGTTATTTTGATATGCTCAGCGCCTATTCCGCGCTGAATTTGGGTCACTGCCACCCCGAAATCGTAGCCGCCGCCAAGGAACAGCTTGAAAAGGTGACTTTGACCTCGCGCGCGTTCCATAATGCTAAGCTCGGGGAATTTTACGAGAAGCTTTCACT
>SACC01000499.1 GCA_009928745.1 Clostridia bacterium | reverse complement strand
TCTTTCAAGTTTGGTAAAACCTTCGCTTTCAATTATAACTTCGATCGGGAGTTCCCATCTTGAATCACTGGGAAGCTATGATAATATAAGGAAAGAGAAATTAGACATACTTACCGGTGAGGATAAGGGAAATATAATAATCCTTGACGGCGATTCTGAATATGAATATTCATTGAAGAATCGCCTTGAACATAAGACAATCTATTGCGGTACGGTAAATAACGAATGCGATTTCAAAGCGGAAAACATACAAGCCCTTTGTTTTAATACCATTTACGACGCGGTATGGAATAATTTCAGGCAGCGCATCGTCCTGCCGGCCGAAGGTTTACATAATGTTAAAAATTCACTCTGCGCCTTTGCGGCAGGCATTCTGTGCGGTATTCGCCCGGAAAACGCGGCTTCGGCAATCGCACGTTTTACCCCGACAGGAGACCGTCAGCGTATATATACAACCAACAACATAACCGTTATCGCCGATTGCTACAACGCTTCACCGGAATCGATGAAAGCCGCTTTTGGAGTCTTGGCGTCTAAGAACGGAAGAAAAATCGCGGTGCTCGGAGATATGCTCGAACTGGGGAAAGATGAAAAAAGATTTCATACCGAAAACGCTCGTCTTGCAGCTCAAACGGCGGATATACTTATTTTTATTGGCAGTTTTGCAAATTTGTGCAAGGATACTTTACCTGATAAAAAAGAAGTGTACGCGTATAATACAGATGACAAGAAAAACGCGGCTGCACTGCTTATATCCATTATGAAGCCCGGCGACATTATTCTTTTCAAGGGCAGCAGACGGATACATATAGATGACATAATAAAGGAAGCGGCATTATGAATAACAGAATCGTCATCATAGCTTATTTAGCATCTTTCGCAGTCGCTTTTATATTGTATAAAATATTTATTCCAGTACTTAAAAAAGTCAAGTTAGGGCAAAAGATACTTGAAATAGGTCCCAACTGGCACAAAGCTAAGGAAGGCACTCCCCTGATGGGCGGTCTTTTCTTCATTACATCAACATTGCTTATTGTAATCGTACTGTATTTCAGCGGCGCTTACAACGGAACGAATATATTTTTCCCGATCAACCTATGCTTTATCATCCTCAACGCCGCGATAGGATTTATAGATGATTATGTGAAGCTTTTCAAAAAGCGCAACAAGGGTCTGAAAGCAAGACAAAAACTGTTTCTGCAATTTATCGTGACAGGCGCATACCTTGCTTCGCTCCGTTGGTTCAACTGTATCGACACAAAGCTTTCAATACCGTTTATCGGACAAAATATAGATTTGGGGATATTTTATTATATAATAATATCTCTGATAATTGTTTATATAATTAATTG
>SACC01000001.1 GCA_009928745.1 Clostridia bacterium | reverse complement strand
AAGCGTAATTTGATGGATTCTGTTATGAAACAGCAGACTCTCAGTTATTTCTTTGACAATTTTTACAAAGATTATTCCAGATCTTATCCTATTACCAACTATAAGTATTTGGTGGGTAATGATGGTTTTATTTATCTTTATAACTACAATAACGTAAGCAACAATTTCAATTTTACCGATTTTGAAAATGAAATGACGCTGAAAAACACCGCAAGGATTTTCGAAATTAACGATAGCGGAGTAATAAATATTTACAACAATAACATTCTTGTGGCGTTTATCAATCCAATGCAGCAAGGCAATGGAAACGTGTTAAAAATAAGTGTTTATGACCTGGCTGAGGCAAAAGACAGAGCAGACAGCGGAATTCCCGAAGATGACGAAAGTTATGAGTTTGACGAAAAAATGCTACTAAACGAATTGCAGGCAAATGCTTACAGTTACTATAAAGAAATAGCCGCAAGGTACGAAAAAATATGGGAAAACACCTATAAACAGACTGGTATTCTTGGAGAAATTAAGGCTTTAATGGATAGCGAAATAGTGGCCACCGTTGCGGAAATTAAAAATTATCTTAAAGCCGTTTATGTAAATTCCACCGCTTACTCTACTCTGCAAACCCGTATCGCGCAAGTAGTTATTGACGAGCTTAGAGCCGACAAAGACAACTTGTACGCAGGTATATATAAGAATGCAACTTCATCGGCTATTCGCCAAAGCGCTGATTATCAAATAAGGTATGAACAAGCTTTTGAAGAAAACTTAAATAAAGAAATTGAAACTAGATATACTTCAAGGAATGTAACTGAGCAGGAAATAAAAGCGGTAACATACTATCGAATAAGGCAAGTATTGGCTGCTTATGCCGTGATAAATCCCATAAATGCCGCATCGCTTACCTATTACGATGCCGACGGCAATGTAATAAATAATCCCTCTTATGCGGCAAATTCTTCTTCGCCGGCGACTTTACAGGAAGTTACCGATGCGTTCAGTCCCAGGCAGAGCGGATACGAAGGTTATACAATTAACCATGCCAGCACTTTAATTGAAAATAATACCGAGATTTCTTTAGAAATATTATATGCTTACAGTAAAGTTTCGGTTAAACTGGCCGAAGCGGCAATCAGAGTTGTACTTAACATGGCTGGGTTTGCCAAGATTACCGACTTTATCACAATAGACAGTTTGGAACTTGACTTGGATATGAATAACGGTTTGGACGTAACTTTATCCTTGGGCTTAGCAAGCGTATACCATATAGACCTAAGCGTAGGTAATATAAGTGTAAGCGTTGACCCTGCAAAGCGTCCTAATTATAGAGTATCGAGTAACAACACCTATCTTCCCGAAGGAGCAACGGACGGCGTTCCCGACGCTATATATGTTTCGGTGGAAGCGGCGTTGTTTATTAAGAACTCCATGTCTGACGGCAACACAACCAACCGTAATGACTACGATTTGACCGATGCCATTAGTTCTTTGTTCAGCAATTCCGAATTTAGGAATGCCGATCTAAAAGCACATTATGAGCAAATAGTAGAAGCCAACAGAGGTACTTCTATGACGGAAAATGCTCTCAAAGCTTTGGCGTGGTCGGAATATTACAATAAAGACAGTTTGACAGATGCTCAAAGAAGTGAAATGAACGAACGTTTTATTGCTGCGGAAAATGAGATAAAAGAAAAAAAGGATGAAAGAGAGGACTATGCAAACGCAGTTCCCGGAGACGTTATTTTCTCGGCAGTTGCTTGGGATTTACTTGTAAGCGGTTCTGTTCTTATCGACCTAAACGATATGGGTACGAGCATACTTCTCCAATTCTTTGGAGAAATGAACGACAGTCTAAATATAAAGGTTGAGGCTTGGATTGCATTCAGCAATTTCTATAAGAGTAAGTTCAAAATCACCTTAACTCAAAACAAGCTTAATGACGGAGAAACAAAGGTATTAACCTTAATATACGACGGAAGTAATATTGACGATAATGCTTCCAAGCTTACCGGAGAGGTATATGTTTCCACCAATATATTCAACATCGGCGACGTTGTTTTGCGCAACGTAAATAGTGTTGTTACAGGAATAACAGAGGTGTTTGATTCTACATTCCTAGTCTCGCTTACCAAAGCTTTAAGACAGTTTGTGGGTATCGACGTAGAAGAAGAACCCGAGCAAGAGCCGGCTTCCGCGGCGACATTAAACGCCGCATATACTCGCGCCTTAGGCGCAGCGGCTTCTAATGCCGAAGCAGAAGGCATAGATTTACGTACATATATAGACCTTTTATTCTTGGAAGGCAATATAGGTATAGCGTTGACAAAATCCTCTTTCATAACGGTTTTCGCACTGGCGGGACTTGACCTAGAGGAAGAGCTCAGCGCAATTGATTTCGGAGTCAGGCTTAACCTTAATCTTACAGGAGATTTGGGAGTAACAGCGGTCGTTTATCTTGACGAAGAAGGCAGAGTATCCACATTTGAAGATCATAGAACGGAAATGGGTATTACTTTGCATAATATTGATATATCCTTTACCGATACCGTTATTGATTACGCTAACGATATAAACAACGTAGATTGGGCAGAAGTAGAAGAGTTTACAACCGTTGGCTTAAGCTGGGGAGGTAAAGCCTCTTTTGAACTGTCCGATGTCGCCACCAATTGGAATTTTGACTACGCTGTCAAGATGTTTACTAATTATTGGCTGGATAACCGCGACCCTGAAATAGGAATGCAGTTAGACGTGGCAATAGATGAAGTATTTTCGCAAGCGACATACTTTAATATCAGCGCTAATGTAAATTTAACTACCCTAAAAGACCTGAAGAACGTGGAGCTATACCTCAATTTGACTTCGAAATATAATCAAGAGGTATTGTATGATGGACTTAGTATAAGAAGGGAGTATATGCAAAATATACTTGCCGAGTTTAATTATAATAAGGACCTTGCATGGAAGGCCATGAAGAACAGACTTCTTCAGGAAAATCCCACTCCGGGAAGCACTCAATATATAGACGAACTTGTTATTAACGACGGATATTATTGCTATCAAAAAATGATGGAATTGGAGCAGGGAGAGTTCTTTACTTTCTACTCCGACCTTTCCGAAGCCGAAAGAAATGGTAAGTTCTGGGACGAAATGTACGGACTAGCAGGCGACTACTATCTTGGCAATGTATTATCACTATATATAGTAGTAGGCGCGGACGGTGTTGCAGACGTTTATATTTCCTTAAAGTTCTTGGGCGTTGAACCTATTAAGCTACACAATGTCAGCGCAATTATTATTGCTTTAAGCGAAGCGTTCGGCATACACTTAGGAGATTTGATAACTGGCGGCGGGGAGACAGAACCCTCAGATGCGGCAGGAAATGATGTAGCGGGACTAAATAACGCCGCGGCAAATGCCATTGCTAAGGAAATTATACTCAGCATAAGCACCCAAAGAGAGGGCGCAAACACTTCAGTTATTTTGCTAGAAGTAACAGGAGCCGCTCTGTATTCCTTGCTAGCTACTTTTGGCATAGATATCGAAGGATATTTCAATAGATATACTCCTAATCTAACGATCAATGCTCTCGGTGAAAACCTTGTGGGAGTAGACCTGCAGTTAGAGGGCTTGTTTAATCTTGGTCTTAGCATAGAATATCCTAAGTTATCGCTTACCGACCCGTTATCCTTGTCGATTAGAGAGAAAATTTTGCAAAACGGTAAATATGTTGATTACTATACAATAATAGATAAGGATTGGACTTCGGACTTTAAGGTATTTTTTGAAGGACAGTTGAATTTAGGAGCAGAGGGCGAGGACACCGCAGAAACCGAAATGGATATGACGAGTATCAATTTTGGAGATTTGCTCAGGGCTCTACTTGAAGACGACAGCTTTGCATTAGACGTTATACTTAACGTAATACAATCTGTATACGCCAACGTTACCTTCAGATTGGAATTAAAAGCTAATTTGATGCAGCTAGTCGGGACAATTTCCGCCTATAACGCGGCGAAACTAGAAAATCCCGAGCTTTCCTTAGATATTCTCGGTCTTCTTAGCGCGTCGGGCATAGAAGCTTATTTGGAGCTTTATAATACTTCTGTTGAAGCAGGATATTATAGCGAAGCGCTGATTATAGGAGTCTATTTGGTCAAAGAAACCGACGGAATCGACGAGTTTTTGACCCTTTATTTGGATTTATCGGCATTTAACGTAGGAAGAATTAAAATAGTAGACTTCCAAAATACCGCCAAAGAAGTTATGGACAACTTAGGCAAATTACTTGGCAATAACACAGAGGAAGAGGGAGAAAGTCCCGCCGCTCCCGTGGTTAATACCTCTATGGCAACGGATTACGATTATATGCAATATGCATTGTATCTAAAATATGCCGTTAATAAAAATCTTGAGTTGTCAAATAATTCCGGTCTTGCTTCGGCAGCTCCCGGAACAATTACCGAAACTCCCTTAGAGGACTTTATCAGCGGCGTTATCGGCAATACTTACGGCTTTACCATTACCGCTACCGCCAACGTTTTGGTGAAATTGCTTAACGAGGCATTCAACGACGTTAAGAGTTTGAACAATCGCGCATTTAAGCAGTTAGTAAAAGAAATAATCATTGGACAGCTTCAAGACGAGCAGTACAAAAAAGACGTAATTCTTACCCTAATGGACGAGGTATTGGAAGAAAACTATAATGATAAGTCGCGCGCGTGGGATGCTCTTTTGGAAAGTCTTTCCGATGAGGAATACACGAGAGCGGGTATTATTTTGGAAACGCAGACCGCACCGGGTACAACAAAAGAAAAGAAGATACAAGCATGGGATTTATATAAGAAGCTGATTTCCGATGAAATAAGCGAGCTGAAAGATAAACAGAACGACAACGATGCCATTGATGCCGAAACCTCGGCAATGTCAATGGAATATACCCTTTATTTTGCAAAGGGTAAGGCTTTGGAAGCTTATTTGGAAGACGTATATACCAAGCTGACGGCTTTAAGCGATGTGTATTTGAGCGCAACAAGCGCAGTAGCGGCGCTTCCCGATATTCCCGCGGCAAATCGCCTGCTTAATATCCAAAAGTTAGCATTTGAGTATTTTACAAAGAATTATATGTGGTCGGAAGACGATAAGGCTGAATATAACGCTATTTATTTAAGACATTACTCAGCCAACGGAAGTTTGGAACTTGACGCAAAGAGCAAGTCTTGGTTGGAAATAAAAGGTAATATAGAAGGTGAATACCGTAATATTACCGATAAAATGAAGGCTATCAATAATATTGCCAAAGACCCTGCAGGACAGTACCAAATAGACGGGGATGTATTTATCTTTGAAGAAAATTATTATAGAAGCTTTAATGAGTCTGTTACCACCATATGGAAGGCTTACGCATGGGATATGCTTGTTGCATCCGATGGTTTTAGCTTAGAGAAAGCCGAGGCTTATCTAAATGACAGTTTGTTAACTTATGTTGCAAACGCACAAAAAGAATTGACGGGTAACGAGTATAAGTATACCGCTTGGACGTACTACAAAGAAGAAATAACCGCCGCCCTTAACGGTGATTATAAATTTATTTTACGCAAAGAACAAACTTACACCATACTAACCGACAGCGAAGGCAAACCGAGGAAAGACGCATCAAACAGTATCATGGTTGCATTAAGCGACGTTCTTACAGAAGAAGGCGCACAAATATGGTATAGAGAGGATATAGATGATTCTCAGACCGATAAGATTAATAGGTACTACGAAGAAGCATATTCTAATTTGCCCCAATTGATAGTAGAAGCAGCTCACGAGCAAGGTCAAATAAGGCTCGGTCTTCTCTATGACAACTCCATAGTCAGCGTAGATGCCGAAGTTGCCAATCTATATATAAGCGCAAAATTTAACGAAGCCGGCATTAAGTTTGAAGACAATCAGCTTACCAAGAAAGTTTGGGTAAATTATGAGGATGAAAATCATAATATTATTCAAAAGAGAGAAGCAATAACTATTGCCGAATATATACAGCAAGTTCAAACCGACGAAAACGGCGAGTTTGCGGTATTTGATAAGAACTTCGGATACGTTTACGCCGCATTGGAAATAGACTTCGGCTGGGATTTGGAAGAGAACACAGAATATGATTTTACAACGCTCATCAACACTCTTCTAAGCGGAATGAATTTTAATTTGGAAGTACAAGGACAAGGCATTGACCTATCTCCAGTGCTTGCAATACTTAATGATATAAGCAATTACTATCGAATCATTATGGAAGCCAGGTTCAATCTGTTCGATTTGTTTGACGGCAACCTGAGCACCACAGACCTATCCATAACCCTTTATGCTTTAGACAGTGAAGGCAACATAAAACAAAGAGACGGAGTCAACGACGTTGTACTGCAATTTGTGCTAGGCTCCGAAGTCGACCCTACTACGGGAGAAGAGACCAACTATATTTATCTGAACGCGGAAAGGTTTAACATACAAAGAATTTATATTAAAAACGCGGTAGAGTATATAAGAGGATTGTTTGGCACCGTGTTTGCTTCAAACGGCGCATATCCTTTGGGTATTGACATTGACGAAGAAGCTTCTGTATCTAAAATAGTCGTGGCTGCTGCTATGGCTGCCAAAATTGCTAACGCTTCGGACGGCGAGAACGCTCAAGTCAACCTTGACCTGCTTAAGAGCGGACTTTCTATTCAAATAGCCGCCAACGCTATATACGCCATACTTGGCTTCTTGAATTTGGGCGGAATGGACAATATCAAGAGTATGATAACCCAAGTGGGCGAACCCAGCGTTACTTTGGATATATTCAGCGTGGCAACTTACGGCGGAGAGGTCCCCGGGATATTTACCGACAATGACAGGGATTTGATAAGAGTGGGCTTACGCTTTGAGAGCGTAAACAACAAGGGTATTTCTACAGGCAGAGGCATAAGCCTTAACCTAAGTATTCACACAATAGAGCTTGATTTAGACCAAGAAAAATACATTACCTTTGACGAAGCAAGTCTGGAAAAAGACGAGAACGGCGATCCCGTAGGATATGTCGTTGTAGAAAACGCTCTCCCCAAAATTTCCATAAGCACGACGCTGTATTTAGAGTTTGATTTGGGGGCGACAGAAGGCAAAGATTTGTCCAAAGACCCTGTTTATTCCCTGCTTGAGCAAACTTTGAGCGGACTGATTACCAGTCTTGCCGAGGTATTGCTAACCCTCAATAATACACATAAAATTACTATTGCGCTAGACGTACTTGCCGATTTGGATTTTGGAAACGGCGAAGATAATAATTTCCTTGAGCATTTGAAATCAGGCTCTACGTTAAGAATAGGACTAAGGATTTATCGCACAGCCGAGGGCATGTATTTTGACCAAAATAAAGAATGGGCGGTAATCACATATTACAATAAGAATCTATATGTAGATATAAGCAAGCTCAACAGTGATAAGGTGTATGTGGCGAATATAGCCGATTCTTTGTTTGGCGCGCAAGACAGTCCTGCCGCCGCAAGCTGGGAAAGCATAGCGAAGGATTTGCGTTTTGCAGCAAACAATAACGTTAATTTAGGCTTGTCTGCGAACATTACTAACGACGGCTTCTACTTGATTGTTAAAAAGGCGGCTATTTCGGCGCTGCTTAAGATGTTCGGCTTTGGCGGCTTTGACTTATTTAACGATGCAGCTTTGCAAATTTATCTAAAAGGCACCGAAGTAAGCGAAAACGTAAGAAGCTTTGCTTTCGGTTTGCAGATAGCTATGAGTGACGACCCGTTAAACGTGGGCACAACCCAAATGAAACCTGTTTTGGGAATAACTGTAAGGCTAAACGGCTTATATGTAGGCTTTGAAGCGTCAGGCACTTCGGTAAGCGGTGTTGAGGAATATAGAGAATTAACCCGTATTGATACGATTTATTTCAAAACCAAAATTATGATAAATCTTACCGATGAAAAAGGTATATATAATTTGGAAGAATTGCTCTATTATATCCTTTCTATGACAGATATAGATTTGACCGCCCAAGGCTTTACTAGGCAGATAGCGCCTATATTGGAGCTTATAAATGACGTTGACTCTATTGTATACGTTGATATAAGCTTGACTGTTAATATAAAATCCATATTAGACGACCTGCAAGCAAAAGTATACCTCAATGTGCTTAATAAGAGCACAGGAGAAATAACGCAGATTGCCGGTATATCCTATATCCGCGGAGATTTGTTTATTGATGCATCGGGTCTTTCCAATAACGAAAACTTCTATGTGGGTAAGGTAAAAATAACCAACGTAATGGGGCTTATTTCTTCAATAACCGGGGGAGATACTCAGGAAGCTGCCGAATTAAGAGAAAGGATAGCCGGCATAGAAAATTATTATAATGGCGAACGTCCTCAAAACATTGCAGGAGCTACTCAAGGTATAGGTACCCTTGCAATAATCGGCGACGTAATCAAAGGTGTGGCGATTAATCTTACTCAAGGCGCAATATTCTCCCTTGTTAAATACTTTATGGGCGTTGATTTGGCAGAAAAGATTGTCGTGGTGGAAGAAGTTATTAATTCGGTAACCACTCCCGCCCTTAGCCTGTCAATTGACCCAAGTATAACAATACTTATTCAATTAGATTTGCCCAGTAAAGAAATAGACGATGCCGACAGCATTCTCATGAGTGAGCTGCTAAATAATGAATTTGTCTATTGGTACCAAAACAACGTTTCGGCAACGTCGATTATTTATGACAAGGTTTGGGCTGTTTTGGTTGAGAACACTCTGCTTTACCAAAACTATAATCTATCGGATGCGCAAAAACTTTCTAGAGTAAATGCTTGGCTGACCGATACTGCAACCGATGCTCCGGCTATTATGAGCAGGATAAGAGCGCGTCTGACAGACTTTAGCGAAACGCAGGCAAAACTATTCTTATACGATTATGTTGCAATAGAATGCTACTTTAGCGAGGCTCTTGCTACCACGTACGGTTTTGACTACTCCTTAGACAATGAGCGTGATATCAATCAAAAGAATATAAAGCTTGAATTATTCTACTCTAATTATTTGAAGGAAGTTGAGTGGGATAAAGTATATGAGACAATAACTGATTTGGAAGTAAAGAATGAGTTGAACGTTCTTCTTGCCACATACGGAAGCAAGGCTTTGGCTTTCGATGCGTGCGTTTCTTTGGGAAGAGAAGCTGGAGTAAGCATGTCGGAAGGATATAACGGCAATACCTATAAGAAGAAGATTGATTCTATAAGAAATATGTTCGGCAGCGGCAGCGACTCGGTATCTTATACTTATCTTGTTACTAATTTGTTCCGCAACTTATACGCAAGGCAGAGCGCTTGGTTTAAGTATTTATACGAGCAAATATACTATGCCGATTCAGCCGGAGGTATCAAGGTATATACCGCCAAATACGACGAACTATATGTATACCAAAAGGCGCTGGCTTACGAAAGATATTATGAAGAAACCACCGATTATTATCAAAAGGCGTTGATGCTTTCGGCGGAAAGCTTTGCTAGAGCAAAGTACTCAAAGGCAAGCGAAATTGAGATTAAAGCTTATGCTTACGATAAGTTTAAGCAAGACTTGCTCCTTGGTTCCAATGCAATTAACAACGCTCTTATCGAAGACGATGTAAACATACTTAAATACGTTGTTTGGAACAATTTGGCAAAAGCGGAGTTTTACAGCGATGAAAAGCTAGCGCTTCTTGGAGTGAATAGGGACGACGTCAAAATAATAGGCAACATTCTTACAACTACTTCAAAGACGTTGCAAAGTTATAACCTGTCCAAAGGCGCAACAATGAGCGCTTATCAAGAGGGCGGATTTACTTACGATCTAGTATTTAACAGCATATCGGCGCTTATAACGGCGGCGGGCAGTTATACAATCGATGCAACCATGTCGATAAGAGCAATTAAAGCCGCTATAGTAAGGAAACTTTTCTTGGAAGAGAGTATAGATTATTCTTTGATATTGGAAGGAGTGACACAAAGCTCCTCAGAATATGACCTAAGCGTAGCTTATAATACCTTAATAAGCCGTTATTATACCAAGCTGACAACTCTTTTGCAAGATTTTTCCGAGGCAACAGCCTATATTAACAGCTACGGTGCAGACTTCTCCTTAAAGCAGCTAAGCTTTGACGAGCTCATTAACTTAGAAATGGAGAGTATTTATAAGCCAATAGACCTGCCTGCTTCCGAGTTTGCAATAAATAACGGAGCTACTCAAGAAACCGACCCGAAAGCTGAATTAAATTGGACATCTAATGATTTATTCAAACTGGTAATAGCGTGGCTTGTACTTTCTCTTGACACAACCGATGAAGTGCTTCAAGGTTATATTTCTTCGGCAAATTCATACGTAAGCAACGTTAACAATATAGGCAATCCGATTACTCTTAGCGATAATTACGGCGGAGACGGCTATTTGGCAGATTGTTATATAGCGGTCAGAGCTTTTGCGTATGTCTTAAAACGTTATGATATAAGTACTTTTAGCAATATAAGCGTAATTAATGAGATAGCTCAAGGGAACTATTCTAATGTTCCTATGGAGGCTATTAAGGCTTTATTAGAGAAATACAAGGGTGTGGATTTGGAACATAATATTTCCATAGCCACCGCCTTAAAAATAACCTCCGACATATGCGATACCTTCGATGAAACAAAGGAAGAGCTAAACACCCAAAACCGCGCGGCAATAGACGTAGCGGTAAAGGCTGTATTGCTCAAGTCTCAAGTAGTCGATATGAACATTACCGGGCTTAATCAGAGTATTACCGACGGATATTTATTCGACATAAGAAGTTATAGCTTCTATAATGCCTACTTAGCGTTTAATCAATATGTGGAAATAAAAGGCTTAACCGCCGCTGTTGTTGAAGCGCAAAACTATGCGGCGTCCTACTTTGGAAGCTACGATAATGCAATAGAAGAGGTAATTTCCTTCGGTTATTTATTGAAGAGTCTTGTCGGCGAAGAATTTACGCTATTAAACCAAATATATAATAATTTTGCTTTGGGCAACTACAGCTGTTTAACAGAGGCGGTATGGCTTTCTTCCATGAGTGATTATGTAGGAGATAGTACTAATATAGCCGAAGTTACTGCCGCCGTTAACAGAATAAGCAAATTATTTGGGTATTTGTCTAATGAGCAATATATAAAGAAATATGCTTGGGACAAATGGATGCGTTACAGCTCTACATTAGAGAGAATAACCGAACTCAATAATATTTTGAAATCCTGCTTATTCGAAAGATTATACAGCGATATTCAAGAGATTATCAACAGTACCGTTATTTCCTCGGCGAACAGTGTAATTGACAGCACCCTAACCAGTCTTGTCGCAAAATCCAAAGAATACGTTATCAGTAATATTGATACTTATTTAGATTTTATTAATGAGTTCAGAGAAGATGCGGAAACGCTTTATAGCGACATTTTGGATGAAAGCTTGATAATAGTTGATATTAACGAATATGCTTCGGCAAACGTAACTTTGGAACTGGAAAAGAAAATTAATGCCGAGAATAAAGCGTTTTTATTGGATAATTTATTCTTGCGCAGCGCTAATTTAGAGCTATGGGAAGAGTATTATGATGCCGCAAGTTATAATTCCTTCCATACTTGGTATTATGGTGTTGACGGTTATAACGATAGATTGGAAGTACTCTTGGATGCTAATTTTGAAGCGGTAAGCGAAAATATATTCAGCGTTCTTCCCGCCAGACTCAGTTCAATCAATTTGTCGGATAATTACTATAGCAATATAGTTAACCTAATAAATGACAGCATAGGTATGTGGTCTACCATATTGATGCCCGTTATCGTCGATAACGAAAGGCAGCCGCTTTTGGATATGATAAGCGACCTAAATAACGCTAAGACTACACTTGACGAAATTGAGAAGGTAAAATACAGAATAGAGGATGACGAATACGGCAATCCTCAGTATTCCGAAGAATACGGTCAGGCTCTTGCTACAATAGAAGCGAGCTTAGGTTATTGTCCTACAGTAGAAGATGTTAATACCGTTACCGATATTGATATAGCGTTTGGTTATGCAGCGAAGCTGCTTGCTTATATCAAAGCAGTATATCAGGCTGCCAATAATTACAGCGAAGCATCTCCGGAAAAGACGGCGGAAAATATAAGAATAAATAATTTGGCATTAGCAACTTACGGTGTTGTCTTAATACCCGATTATTGCAACAATTACCGCAATATTTTGGAAACACAGCTGTTTGCTAAACTTTCCAAACTAAAATATATTACCGAGGAACTTAGCATTGTAAACAGTGCAAGTGTGCAAGACCAACTTAATGCAGGCGGAAAGACTTATTATCAAGCCATATACTATATTTACGGTCGTATGGAAAACATACTTATGCTTAATGCTGAGGTTTCCAAAAAAGATTACAGAGAACTTTGGTATGAACTGATAGAAAAGTGTGAGAGCTATGAATTTTCTTTAAGTGAAGAACATTCTTTGACAATGGCTCAGTCCAAACAACTCTTCCTTACCACGGCAAAAGAGTTATTCCAAGACGGAAAGATATACAAAATTACCGATATTGAAAGCTTTATTGAAGGAGTTGACAACAATAGCGGAGAATATGCTTCATTAAAGCAGGTTGTGCTTAACGATTCTTCTATGCAGGAATCTATGCTGCTTGCGCTTAAAGAGCTTCTTATAACTAACCTTACCGATAGCGGCATAGTAAAAATGGCGGCAGCTTACCGCGAGCAATTTGCTCTTTCATTTACAGGCGGTTTAGCTCCCAAGATAAGCAACTTTAACGAGTGGGTAGACAATTATGACCTAAGATATTATGAAATAATGGCTTATAATATGGACACCATCGTTAGTGCCTTAGCAGATAATATAGTTTATAACAGTCAGTTAGACGTAATCGCGATGCTTAGCGGTATTGTGACAAATTATGACGGATTTGTATTAGCCTTGCGCAACCATCTGTATAATATCTACACCGTAGAATTCGGCGGAGAAGAAATAACCGGTAATTATGATTTATCAGACGTAGTCAGCGCCATAGACCTAATGATATCTCAAGGCGGCTTCGCAGTACCTACCGCCTATAAAGAAACAGTTAACTTCTGTCGCAGTATATCTAATATAATTGTAGCGGCTGAAGACGGCGGCTTAGGCGTGCTGACTAACGAGGACAAACGTGAATTGTTTGCTTCCATTATTGCCCTTAGCTATAACGCAACGACCGCTGACTTTGAAAACGAAAACGTATTGTTAAATGTAGAATTGATTTCCATACTAAATAGCGTATGGGCAAGCTATAAAGCAGTTGTAAACACCTACTTTATGGAATATATCAGCGAACTAGGGCTTTTTGATGAGTTTGCCGCTCTTGCTTATACCAACATATTGACACTTAGCGAAGATTTGGCGGAGATAGTGGCAGCATCGGCAGCATTGTCGACAACCAACGGCCGCACCGAGGATTATCTAAGAATGCGCGATATGATAGAAACGTATTTCAACGGCAATTATACCGTATCGGGCATCAATACAGCGTTCCGCGCTATCTTCAACACATACAGCTTAGGCGGAAGTATATACTATATTCAAGCGTCAAACGCTTACGCTAATGCACTAGCTAGTGACTTTGACGATTTACTTGCATTACTTATAGCAAACGATAGTGACGAAATAGCTTTGCATAACTATATATCTACCTTAGATGTTTCTACCGCTAAAGCTAAAGCCGAAGCCTTGCTTTTGGTATTGGATTATATAGCAAATACTGTAAATAATGTAACCTTAAGCTTAGATAGCAAAGAACTATATGACGATATAGTAATAGCCGTCAACGTTCTTGGCACTACTAAGGATTCTCTTGATCTGTCAATATGGAATAATTATTTTGCAGATTATATTGGTTTATATCC
Organism: Clostridia bacterium; assembly: GCA_009928745.1. GTDB lineage: Bacteria > Bacillota > Clostridia > Christensenellales > CAG-1252 > SACC01. The sequence goes on along the minus strand of SACC01000001.1, from coordinate 19,248 downwards.
GCAGGTAGCCGAAAAATTGACGCTTAAAGCTAACCTTGGACAAGGCTATAGCGCCGAGCAAATTTTGGAAATGCTGAGCTTTGTGGAAAAGAGTCAATATTTGAAGGAGTATTTGCTTTTGGAAGAAGCGGCTTCTATTACTGAGCTTATGAGCGTGACTAACAGCGGACTGATTGCCGAAAGAGCCTTTACTATGATTTATGACGAGGCTATGGCAAGGAAAAATAACCGCGCACTGCTTTCGTTAGGCATAGGTATAATAGGGGAAGACTCCAGCTTGCTGGTTGATATTAAGTCAAATTATATCAACGAAAGCGGAGAAACCGTAAGCAGTATCAAAGACGTTCTGACCGATGAAGAAAAGGCAGAATATACCGAATATGCCGACCTTACTTTGCGTATAAATGTTAATGCTTCTTTCTCGTTTAGCTATAATCAAGGCGACCTTAATATTACCGATATATTAGACCTTATCAGTCTTCCTATAGATTTGGACCTAGACATCAGCTTCTTAGAAAGCAGTATGATTTATGTAACCATTCAAGGACAAATAGGCATTAATTTTGCCGCCCTATTCTCCGGCAATTCAAGCGAAGTGGCAGAGTCTGTAGTGGGCGAGCTGATGCTGACCTATTATATAATTGAACACGACGTCAACGGAGAAAATGTAAGGTTTGAACAAGTAATACTTCATATATGGATTTACGGCGGAAATATTTACGGACAAGCCGAAATATTTGATAGTAAGCTTAACGTTGCCGTTCCTGTTAATTTGGGCAATATAGTGCTCGGTATGTTCGGAGCTAACGAAGACGAGGAAATAAACGCTCTTAATAGTTTTATTATGCAGTCTTACCACGGCTATACCGATGAGGAAGCCCAAAACGCAATGACTCCGTTTGAGCAGATGTTTGCTGTGGTTAGTAATGCTGAAAGTACATTAGGAGAGGCTATTGAGGCGCTAATCAGAATAAGCAGCAAAGAAACAGCCCTAATAATAACCATCGACATGTTGGTGGAAATTGTCAAAGTATTCGTCGGACAAGACAGTCTGACCGGCGATATGAAGGACCTGCTTAACCTTATTATGACCACGGGTTATTTGGGCATAGACTACAGTGACGACTTCTCACTAAACCTTAATTTACACAAGAACTCCCCTGAAGACAGCGAAACCGTCGGCTATGACGTCAATTTGACCTTGCTGAACGATACTTTGATAAGCACCAATATTGATACCTTCAATGCGTTATTTAACGGAATCAAGGGCGATTATGACAACGGCTTCTTTGACGACCTCTATGAATTAGGTACCGATATCGAAGAGGGCGCTGATTTAATAAGTGTTCTTAGGGAAATAATCGGCGCGCGCGTTACCGCATCGCTTAGCATCTATTTGGAAAGCGACGTATTAAAAACCATACTTGACTGGAGCAAATTATTCGACGTTCAAGAAATGGATACTTATTTCCAATTAAGATTTTTACGAAATGCAAAAGGGCTTATCAGAATTGACATTGCGCTGGATATTGACATAGAGCAAGAAGCCTTTGATTTTAGCATAAGAATGTATAATTTAAGCGGGGAAAACTTCGCCAATATCTATTTTGTGGGAGGACTGCTCAACCATGACGGCGAGGGAGAAGGAATACTTGACCCGAAATTCTACTTCGACTGCGGAGAATCCGAGCATGACAAACTTATGCTTACCCCTAAGACAGGCTATGACTTCTTGGGTATTAACTTCGTTCAATTGTTCTTTGACATACTGAAGTCTGATACAGTTTATGAAATAGACGGAGCAAGCTACAGTTCTTATCTGTACAGTCAGTTGTTATATGCCGAGGACGAGAATGAGGGCGGACAGCCGGAAGAGGAAGAAAGTATGTTCTCCAACCTTGACTGGGGTAAAATTGTAGAAAGTATTACTTTCGGCAAAGGCTCTTTGGGTATTAAATTTTCTTCTGCAATAATTCAGGCTATAATGTCCTCGTTCTTCAACTTCAACTTTGACGAATTCGGAAATATTCAGCTGGAAATTGATTTAATTAATAACAGCCTAAGTATTACTGTGCCGGTAGACGCTTCTATCAAGGATACAAACGATAATGTTATCAACGATTCCAAAATAAACTACTCTTTCAGCATAAGCAATGTCAATATCAGCTTCGGACAAAAGAGCAATTTCTTTGGAGAGGCTATTTATACGAAGTTTGCCAACTATCAGGATATTGCCGATTACGTATGGGTTGCCGAGGTCAACAGCTCATTGCTGGTTAATGACGACTTTAACACCATACTTAATATGTCACAGTTATCCAACAGCATAATAAGAGGTCTAGGTCTAAATATACTTAGCAGTGAAGACAGCCTTAACATAGAGCTTACTTTTGCTCTTCGCACTTACATTGATTTTAGCGATATCAGCAATATGAGACTGGAGCTGGATATAGGCTATGGCGACGGAAACGGCAATGTTACAAAGAGAATACTAAGCATTACTTTTATCGGAACGGCCGGAGGCGGAACGGTATATATTGATTTGCGCGGATTAGGATATTCACTATTAAGCCTATCAGGCGTGGATTTAGGCAGTATTGTGAAAGGGCTTTTGTCTGATTTGGCAAGTGGTTTTGCGCCCGAACAAGATGAGGTAATTGAGCCTCAAAATGCTTCAAGCATATCCAACGATATAAGCGAGGCAGAAGAGAGAGCGCAGAGATATAACACCATAGCCGATATGGAGTTCGGACAAAATATGCTTCTGTTTATTTATGATTATGACGAAGTAAGCATAGCAATAACCGGCGGCTTGTTAATGGCGCTGCTTGGAAACTTAGATACCATACTAACCAGAAGCGCGCTAGAGAAAGCCGAGGAAGAGAACGGTCCTCTAACCGATGAAGAAAGGGAAGAGATATTGAAGAAAGGCACCTTGCCAGCCGCTATTTTGAATCTGCCTATGTTCAGCTATTTGAAGATAGGCCGTGTGGATAGTGACGGTGACGGAGTTTCCGAAGTGTCCGGTATTCAGCTTGTTATGGACGAAAGCAAACAGTTCTCAATCCGTTATAATATCAGAAAGAGCTATTCTCACCTGGTCAAGAAAAACAACTTATCTTCGGTTGTAGATATGACTATAGTAAATGATTATGATGCCGAAGAATGCACCAGTATAGACCAAATAAAGAACTTGCATCTAAGTTTGCAACTGGATATTACCTTGCAAACCCTTAAGCCTGACGGCACGAAGAGCGAAGTGGTGGAAGATTTGGAGGAATTCCTCGAAAAACTGCTTGAGCTTGAAGAAGATACCGTTAACTTTGATATGCAAGACACCATGATGACGTTTACTCTTAACTTCGACTTAGCAATAGATTTGGTTAATTACAACAATTCTATATTGGTGTTGGAAGTATACTACAACGACGATATTATGCTTGCTGTTTATTATGTAAACAAGACGGTATACGTTGACCTAAGCACTTTAGGATTATTCAAAACCTCACTTAACGGTATTGACCTAGGCAGCATTTTAAGCAAGCTTCTGGGCGGAATTGATATTGTTTCGGAATTCTCAGGGGCAAACGGTATAGATGTCAGCGCCCTACTGACCGAAATGCTCAACTTTGACACCGCTGAAGGCAAAACTTTGCAACTTGTTTCTCATAGAAAGATAAGTTATGAGGAAGAGATAACAAAGGAATCAAGACTAGCCGAGCTTAGAGCTTCTCTTATTAGCGACAACTTGTCTGGTAGATTTGGCAAGATGAGCGACCAAGAAGTTATTGATATTATTTCAGAGGGACTTTCGGAAATAAGAGAAGAATTCCCCATGACCGATGACGAATATAACAAAGAGTTGACATCTTTGTCTCAGGCGGTAGGCATAGGCGGCACAGGTAGCGATAACACATCTACAGATGGCGGCAAAAAGAGCGCGGCGATAGTTAATATATTACTGGGCAATAAGGGAATAACAATTAATCCAAGCGCAGGAGTATTTAAGCTTCTGCTTGGTATGGATATACCCGCTTTCGAAAAAATAAGTATAAGCATGAATACTTATGAGGGACTTAACAACCTAAGCTTAAGCGTAAAGGTAGACTCTCAAGGTAATAGACTCGGCTTGTCTATTCCCGAAAAAGGATTAAAGATTAAGATTAATGACGGCGTGGGAGAAGCCGCAGGCGGCCGTGATAAGGAGCTTACAGATATTATTTCCTTACCCGAAAGTCTAAATGATTACGGCGGAGTAAATGGACTCATTTTAAGCTCGGGCGGAATTTCCATGAACATGGCAAACCTTGTAAACAGCGTACTTGACGGCATTTTCCTAGATGACCTTACTTTGTATGTAGAAAAGCGTACTGATTATTGGACAAGAAAGGACGTATTTACTAAGTATCCGGCTGTTCACAAAACCGGACCTAATAACTATGCGGATGAGGATGACGGCTATGACGGAGCAGAATCTGTAGCTCAAGGCATTATTCAAATAGTAAAATTGATAAAAATAGCGCAGATAGTTTCTAATATCGCTACGGCGGCTATGGGCAACCCAGTTGGCTGGTGGCAAATAATACAGACCGGCTATAAACTTATATCCAATTTGCGCAGCGGAGCAACTGCTATATTTGAGGACGATACCAACGAAGCCAAATTCTTCAGGAATCGCTATGCGCGTGGTAAATTAGAGATTAACAAGTCTATGGATAACGTAATAGACGCGGCTATTAAAACTCCTTCTTATAAGCAAGGGGATATATCCGTTCATGTGGAAAATCATACCTTGGTTATCACTTTAGGAATGTCCATTTCCATCAGTATTTTGGGAATTAACCTAGACGTTAAGAGCTTCTTACAAGGAGATATCGAAGGCTTTATCAGTAAGGGTATTGCAATTGCCACGATTGTTATCTTCCCGGACACCATGTTCCCTGATACCGACACGGCGGGAGAAACAGGCAGATTCTACGGAATAATTAAGGATACCGACGGAGCCCCGGTTGAGGGAGCCACTGTTGAAATAACCTCTGGCAGCGGAATTGTTAATAAGGCGACTACAGATAAGGACGGTTATTATTACTTCTTAGAATTACCCATAACCGACCATATTACTGGAAAGCAAGAAGTTTCCCGCGTGGAAAAATATCTCAATAACAATTATGACGTTGATCCAGAAGCGGAAGCGGGCTTTGTTTACAATAATATAATTTATAGAAAAGTTGGCGCCTTCTATTACGCTCTTAATGACAGAAGCACGGTAACTATCTATAAAGAAGGCTATACCTCCTATTCGGAAAATGACCTCTTGATTGTACCCAAAGAAACAAGCGCGGCTATTAATTGCTCGCAGGTTTTGGCTAAGGCAAATGTAGAAAGAAAGAAAACAATCACATTAAGCGGAAAGACCTACTATATGATAAATCCCGACCAGAGCATGAGTGAGATTACCAATCTATCGGCTTTCGGCGGAGCTAGTATTATTATAGACGGCGGACTAACCCGTGCGGTAAGCAGTTTGACAACGGCAACTAAAGGCGACTATTCTGTTACCGTTGACGAATATACCGATTTGAGAGATTATTATACGAATTTGGCAAAATCTTATCACTCTATGCTTGGCAAGCTATCGGGCTATAAGTTTGAAGGATTTGTTTATACAATCGGAGGCAGCAGAGTAAGTATAGATATTAATTTACTTGACACCTATATAGCCTCAGCAAGCGATGGAAGCACACTTCAAATAGATGTAATATTCAGCAAAGTAGAAGTTACAAGCGTTACTTTTATTGGCTACGTACGTTATTATGACAGCGAGATTGGAGAATATGTCGTACCGTCTTCCAGTGATTTTGAATTTTGGATTTCACTAAACGAACATACAATAGGAGTGACGGATTTCTACGATTTGGAACCGGAAAACTATAGTATAAACGTAGACGAGGCAGGTAAATTCAGCTTCACTGCGCCTGAATTCTTAGTGGGCGGCAACTATATATTCAAATTGCGTTCCAAAGTTTATCAGAACTTTAATTTGACCGAGGGCGGTACCGTTATCGGCGATAGCTTAGATGCTTCCCATACTACATCGACAATGGGAATAGCCGAGATAGTGAGCGTTTCTGACGACAGAACAGCAAGTTACAACGTAGAGATAAATCTTACCAAACGTCCAAAGCATTGGTCGGAAACAGTAACTGAAAGCGCCTCTATGATACAAAAACTCCGTATTCGTTTGGGTGCGGACATAATAGACAGCGAGCCTCATGACGACGGCGACAACGGCGAACAGCAATATGACTACTCTTATTTGGATGACACCAGCAATTTAGTCTATGAAGGCAGCCATATTGCCGATAGATATAACACTTATACCTATATTGAAGCTTGGATAGACTCCAATATGATAACCAATTTGTTACTTTCTGTTCAGAATATGTTCTTTGGAATGTTGGGTATAACCGGAGTAACTATGGGACAAACTGTGTCGGCATCCGATATAAGTTTGGGAGCATATACCGAAGAGGAAGATTTTGACCTTACCCAGTACACCGACGAGGAGTTAGCAGAAAAGGGCGAGGGCGAATTGCTTGACAAGTTTGTAAAACGCTATCGCGGCAGATATAACGAAGAAGACGATATAAAGATATATAATTATATTTATCAGGAAAAGGGAGCTTATATGCAAGCGGCTCAAAGCGCTCTTGCTAAAGAAGGCGCAGGGCTTGTGCATTATTTATTGCAGGAATTCGCGCTGTCTAATCTCAAAAATATAGCTGTAGATATTTTGGGAGAAAGAATAGGCGTAAACGACCTTATTGCCTTGTTGGTTTATAGTCCTACGACCTTATCCATTATTCCTTTGATTGGCGGTCTGCTTAAGACTGTAGGCGAGCAGGTGGGCGCCGTTCTTGAAGAGGCTTCCTTGCTGATTGCTCATGTACTGCCTTTCCAGGTAAGCTATAATATATTCTCTACCATGGATTTACCGTCCAGTCCGCTGAAGCCTTATCAAGACTTACTAACTGACCAAACTTTATCATCAACGGCTACGGTAACTTTGGAAGACGGTACAACCTATAGCAGAACGCTTTACCGCGAAGCAAGAACCTATGATTTAAGCGTATATGCAAAGATAACCCTTAACAGCGATTCCGAAGGCGGATATATTGACAGAATAAGTTTGTTTATTAACGGGTCCAGCTTTAGCAAGAACAGTGAAAAAATAGCCTTGCGCGAAGAAAACGAAATGCCTTCTTACAACGCAATGATGCAAGGTGATTGGGATTATGCTTATTGGCAGAAGAACGGCAGAGTCGGTTCATTCTATTCCGTGGTGAAAGAGAACGCGTATACTATAAATATGACGGGATTGGAAGCCGATGAAGACCCCGATGATTATCGAGACAGGGGCGTTCAGCTATACTATCACAATGTTTCGGATAATCGTCAGGAATTAGGCTTGCCCGAGTATGAAACAACAAAGACCACCGGACAGACTTATGAGATGATAACCAATTCTAACAGCGAAACAATAGAAAGAATGTATTTCGAGGAAAGAATAGAGTCCGACGACGTAACAAAGAGGTCATATACCTATAAGACAGATGCCACCGCAACTTATGAAATTAAGAGCTGCGACATCGAAACAAAAACAATTGTGTCTGCGGGAGTTGAAGATACTGTTGCAAAGGTCTTTATGGAACAGTTTATGGCTACATCTAACTATAAGTCCTATGCCATTAGCGACACCTATTATTTGCATCCGCTGACCGGAGAAAAAGTTATTTATTCAAGGGTATTTATCTACGATGTCAACAATAATCCCAAAGAGGATATTTATCAAGAAGTAGATATTGACCTTAACGGAATGGATATTCGTCAAGTGGCAGATACCACCTTTAACGGCGAGTTCTGGCATATTTCTTTGGAGCCGGTCAATGCTGTTTGGACCAAAGAAATCCGTACACTGCCTACCAAAATAGTGTTCCATGATCCGTTTGACCTTACTGACTTTACCGTAGAGGGCGGCACATGGGCATATTCGGACGGCTATTTGGGAGTAAGAAGGAATAACGATTCCTCTATATCAATAATAGACGCTTTGCCTAACAGATACTTCGCTACATTTACCGACGGCAGTTCTAAAGGTACTCAGGGTATGAAAATAACCTGGAACATTGACGCGTTAGGCACGAGCGCGCAAGGGACCAATGGCGAAACAGTTTATTTACAAGGCTATATAGGCAATGCGATATGCTCCACGGTTAAGGTAATAATTGAGCCTTTCGTAATTGACGTTGACCAAGCTAAGGCGCAAATAATATCCGATATAAGCAGTATAGTAATCAATCCGAGAGATTTTGATGCCGAAGAATTTTTAGCGTCACTTCCGCTTGTGTTTAACTATAATTATTCCAATACAGATAACGAAGGCAACGTAAGAGAAAAGACCTATATATTCAACGATTTGAAGTGGAGTTTGGATTATCAGACGGTTAATTCCATAAGGCGCTTTACCAGTCTAAAATACAACAGCCCGTTTGCCGACGAGCAGCCGTATATTGATTTGAGCTTCCGTTCGTTTGGCTATGACAGCGAGGGTAATGAGCTATCTTCCAACACCGAATTTACCGACGTCAAGATACCGCTTACCGTTAAGAATTATGAGCTTGTCAAGGTGGAAAGCGAAGTGGAAAACACAGTAGGCGGAATAGTAAACGATGCAACCGTTCCAAGTGGTTATCACGGCGTACTTACCATCAATCCTCTTTATAACAACAATCCGCTAACTACAGTAACGGAGATAACTTCATTTGACAGTGTTACCGTCAAATGCGGAGATGTAGTACAAAATTGGGAGATAATCGAGGGCAGCTTAAAACTTCTTAAATTAAACGGTAAAACGCTAAGAGATTACAAGAGCTTGAGCACAAAGGCAGAAGATTATGCAATAAGCTATGATATTACCGACGGAACAGGTTTCGTTCAGACAGTAAAGATACTAGTCAAAATACTTTCCAGTGATATTCAAAGCGGAGCAAGCTATTTCTATGACGGAGAAACAAAGATATATATTGAAAACAATAAGCTAATTACTCCTTACGACACAGGCAGTGATTTAAGTCCCATTGACACTATCAACGACAGCTACATGAAGAGACTTGGCTTAAGCGAAGAAATTTATGTAGTATATACCAGCGGATACTTTGAAAAAGCTGTTTTGGGACAATATACCCAAGCCAATAAGACATACGTAAGCTACAACGAAGCGACAGGCAAGTTAGAGGCAAACGGCGTGGTAGCGATAATGGGCAGTGGTTTTAGCTATAGTATTCCTTATATGAGTTACAATCAAAATCAAGACGCCACGATCTATGCTTCAATCGGACAAAACGGCTACAGCAAATTAGATATGGACTTGATTTTGACGGAAATTATGTTAAGTAACTTATCTTTAAGATATTCTCTAAATAACGCTAAGGAAAAAGCTTACGATTCTATATACGAAAAGCTTACTAAGTTTGAAAAACTAGAACTTTCGGCTATTCTTAATGAAAAAGAGAACAACAAGGCAAGAGCTTGGGACGCTTGGTATGAAAAATACAGTGATGCCGCAAACGATACCTACAACAACAACACAACCCTTTATTTGGATACAGTGCTTTTGGAAGCTAAGCTGTCTTACACAACATTAAGTTATACCGCAGCGAAATCATTAGCTTATGAAAAGTTGATTGCAGACAACAGCAATATTAACCAAAGCAACAATAAAATTTCCGTTGATGCTCTAAATGAAGTATTAGAGGAAATGAGGACAGAACATTTCGGCGCTTCTAATACGTCTTTGCAAGCTTATACTTGGGAAAAATGGTATAACGATTATTCCCGTAAGAGCTTAAGTATTAATAGGTCGGTGGAAAGAAGAGTTGCCAAGAGTGTGGAATCCAAGAGCGTATCGGGCAGCGACCTAAGCGAAATTACTATGGAAGATTTGGGCAGCTATATCAATGTTGGCTTTGACGGTGTTGAGAAGATAGAAATCATAGTAGATCCTATTACCGGAGAGAGCTACAACAAGACGGTACTTGATTTGAAGAAAACACAAATTATTTGGAAGGTTGATTTAGAGCATATTAACGATAATCTGAGCTATAACGGCACCATTCTTTATGCTGAAGTACTGCTAAAAGATGATTTATTCGGCGACCAGCTGATAAGAGGTGTGGTAATTCAAGTAAAACAGGTAAATATAAGAGAACTTTACCTCAACTACAATGCGCAAATATCTATAAACACCTATAACGAAGCTACCATAGACAATTTGCTCAGACTGTACTATAACGACGATAAGGTAAACACCAGAGAGTACAACTTCGGCTTGGTAATCGAAGACGGCACTACAGCAGGAACCCGTTTCGGCATAGCCAGCGATGAGGTTGGAAGCAGAGAAAACTTTAATAACGCCATTTGGGAACTGGATACAATCAGCGAGAATTATGACGGTACCGAGTTTAGGAAAGTACGTTGGGAATATGTTTATGATACCAACGGAAACAACGATTATACCGATGACGGAATAAGCTATCATAACTTACCTAATAGCGGAGCCCACTCGATTAAGGTGCTTGTAAGAAGTAAAAACTATGACTCTATTACTCAGGCTGGAAACAGGTGGAGCAGATGGATAATAATTGATTTAACCAAAGTGGTAAAATACAACAACGGGTCGTATCTTGTCACAAATATTCAGAAAAACACCGTTATTAGCTCTATAGAAAGCGCAACGAGCGACGGACAGAACATACCTATCGAAAATATTGAAGGAAGTATCAGACTAGCTATAGACCCCGCGGTAATCAAATTAGGTGACGAGCAAAACATAATATTCTCGGTAAGATACGTTGACGGAACAACGGGCTCGCTTAAGGGAGTTATTGATTTATCCAACAATAGCGAATTCTATAGTAAGGCTACGGTAAACAGCAGTATTACCTTCGGAACGAAGTTCAATAACAGACAGGTTATTTCGGTAGTATTAAGAAATACCGCTATCAGAAAGTTCAGCTCTATATCCAGTATTGTTTATGAGAGATTCAATAGCGGATTAGGACAATGGGAAATAGTTAACTTTAACAGTCAAATAGCTACTGCTTATGATGATATTAATGCAAAACTACCCACAAGAGCTACTGTTACCGGCGTAAGGAACGGAGTATCGGAAAGTGAGGTCTTAAGCGTAAGCTTCAGAGGAATAGAAACCTACGATTATACCGGAAAGAAAACAAACGGACAAAATCCCAGAGCTACGGCAGTAATCGGAGACGCTACTTTTGGATATATTTACAGAGAACTAGAACTGATTATCGGTGAGGAAACCATAGTAAATGTTATAAGCGGAATAAGCGAAGATATATACCTAGATCCTTACGGCGCGGAAAACATCGACTGGTTGATAGCGAACAATACGAGCTGTCTAGTTTATACACGCTATTACAACAATAACGGCGAGGTAAGATACACCACCAAGGAAGTTACCGTACGCGTTGACGAAAGCGACATAGACCTAATTTCTTACGCGCAAAATGACTTCGAACAGGCAACCTACAAAGTATCCTTCAATATCGGAGTCAGCGTTCCTAACGGTATTTACGGAGAATTCGATATAAGGTCAGAAAAAATAGTAGACGTTACATTGTGGTCAAGAAAGGTTGCCGGCTTGTATATTAAGGACGGAGAAAAGGTTGTTGAGCTTAGCGGTGACATCTATAACAGAGTTGACTTTGACGCATATACCTATTGGGTAGCTTACGGCAGCGGAAGTGATTTGACGCAGATAAATACCATCGCTTGGGAAGGCATAGAAAACATTGTCTACAGCACAGGTGGCGGAACATACATGGTTACTGCATCTATAGGAGAAGGCATACTGAAACAAGAGCTTGAAGTTACTGTTTATATTAACAGGGCGCAAGTAAATATGCTTAAAGTTGTGGAAGGACAGACCGGAGTTAATTATCAACAGCTCAGTTACAACGTCAACACAAAAGAATTTAACAATTTGGTGATAGAACCTTTCGAAGGCTTTGTCGGCCTTCCCAGTACCCTTGGAGCTGTTATTTCCATCGACTATCAGGGTAACGTAAGAGAAAAAGAAGTGCCCGTGGAATGGGATTATACTCAGTTTGCAAGCACTATGACCCTTGCCGGCGGAGTCTTTGACAAAGAAAGCACTAACAACGTAGTTTATGTTAAGCTTTATGACGCAGAGCTTGACAACGAGGGCAATGAGATAAGCAGAAGAATATTGCAAATTATTCCTATTAGCGTTGTCGTACGCGACCGTACGATACAAAAATATCAGGTCAGCTACAATGGCGTTGACTTCATTGACCTTGACAGCTTGCTGTACAATGACAGCGTCAACGAACTCAAGGCAACCAATGAGCTGCTTCTCAATCCTTACACGATGCGTAACGCATTAAATAACGATACAAGATATAATTCACCCGATAACATGTATAGCGAGGACTTTACAAGCGCTCACTTTACTTACTTCAGAAGTGTAAGGATTATAACTAGCGGCGCAGATAACTATACCCGTACCTACAACCTTGGGGCTGATAATTATACAATTTATGACACTGCAACGAACTATGCCACTAAGACAACCGACCTTTATACAGGCAGAAGAGTGACGGTAAAACTTAAAGTGTCAGAGAGTATGAACGCCACTATTGGCTCCACGCTTAGCTGTGCAAAAGAAGCAATGGATATTAATATTGCTCCTCTTAAGAAAGGCGGCACCCTAAATGACAAGTTCGACGAAAATATTAAGGTAAGAATACTTAATATGAAGTACGCTGTTGGCGGAGGATTAAATAAGGACATCTATTATATAGACCAATACGGACTGATTAAGAGTTCGGAAAGCAGTTTAATTAAGTTCGAAAACAGCGTTGTTTATAGCTCTAAGGTTACTAACGCTACAATTTATGGCGCAGACAAAGAAGACTACTATCGCTTAGACAACGGCGAAAGGGTGGAAATAGTCAGCTATACGTTCAGCGAAATAAACTATGACGGAACAAATATAAACAACAAGTTCTTTGAAGTAAGCTCGGTTAACAATAGTGGGGCAATACTAAGCGCAGAGCTTAGAAGGTCGGGCGGCAAGATAAATTACGGTGGCGGCGCCGGCAAGCTCGTGGCCAGCTTCGGCAGCGCAGAGGAAGGCTTGTATGCAGGTATTCAAACCTATAGCATACCGATTGTATACGTAAACCGTACAATCAGCGACTTTGGCTTTAATGCAAGCAACGCTCCTAATTTTAAGAATATAACATTGTCTTCGGGCGGTACGACAACGACGGTAAAAGGCTTTGAGTTTGACCCGTTTGTTAAGTACGTAAATTCTGACCTAGGCTTCAATGCGGCAACGCAGCAAGGCTATTTAGCCGGCGGTCAATATGATACCGTACTCAAGTTCGAAAGGACGGAATTCGACGTGCTGTTTGGCTCTCTGCCGGGATACGTTGAGGGAGGTAAGTATTATATCAATTACAACCTTTCTACCGAACAGGGCGAGAACAAACTTGGGGTTAAGTTCTACGACGCTGATATGTTCTGGAGATATTCGGGCGGCAGCGGAGAGGTTGAAGTAAGCATAGGCAGCGGCAACGCTTATCAAAAGATGGTATATCCCGTTAAGATATTGAGCAGGAAAGTAGATATCGAAAGAGGCTTCTACGGATTTACATCCAATATACTTAAGAATGAAACCATAGGCTACGATACCACAATAAGCGTTTATGACTATATAGGACAATCCAATATAGAAAGCAAGCTTATAGCAAAGCACTTCAGTAGTTCTACAACCTTAGTTTTCGGTGTATACTTTGAAGACTTTAATGACCCTATTTATTATACGCTCAACCAAATAGCCGAAAGCAGCGGCAACTATATCTTAAGCGTTGAAGAAACAAACGGCACAGATAATAGAGGCAACGCATATAACAACGCAGTTCAAATGAGCTTTACCCTAGATACCACTCAAGGATTAAACTATAAGGGCGGTAAGGCTAAGTTTAATATGGTAATACCCGGTTACGGACTAGGCGCAAAAGGACAACAAAATGCTCAAATAATGTTCAATTTAACCGAAGAGTATATTGTATTTGCCAATCCTGTTAATGACAGCGGGTTTGAAATAGACTATGACACATATTTCAGAAATATATTAAACGACCTTGTTTCTGACGAATCGGCTGACAGATACAAGAATGCCATTGTTGACGGGGCAATAGAATACGACGATAGTATCAATAACTGGAGAATTATCGACCCGTATTATTTCATCCAGCTTGGCGGACTTAAGATGCCCGACGACGTTATGATTTATACCACAACAAAACAAGGGTATGAACAATATAACGCTTTGATGGCAGTGCCGCACAACAGCTTAGCTATAAACAACTTCTTAGCAACTTGTAAGAAATATAAGACAGAAGCTTTGTGGACGGGCGCAAACCAGGGCAAAATAACGGTATACTTTAATGATACCGAGAGAAAGACCTCCTTTACCATGAGCTTAGACGACCAGTTGTATACCAAGAAGTTTGCAGTAGACCCGTGGCTGTTCTTTGATACCGAAGGAGCGGTAGACGCCTTTATCAGTACTATAGCGTATGGACCTCAAGATATCATACTATTGCCTAAAGTAAGCAGTTTAACCGAAGAAAACAACCCTGACTTCTATATCGAAGTTGTTTATAATGAAGAAAACGGACACCCTGTTTATGATTCAAGCTACGGCTATAGAGTCCATTACAAAGTTAACGGTATTGCCAAAGAAACCTTTGTTACCAACATTAACGGCGGCGGAACGTATAGGAATAATTATAACAGATGGTACTTCGGAGCTGTGGCGTTCGGCGACAAAGCTGCCCAATATGCAACGATAACCTTGGGCGGCAAGGGCGGACAAACCTTCCGTTGGAAGTTATCTAACACCTCTACAAGAAGCTGGATTAACAGCAACGTTCCAGGAATGCTAAGTTTGCCGAAGGGAACAACCTACGCTCTTCCGGAAAACCTGATTCAGTACTTCGGTATGAATACCTCTTACAACTTGTTCTCTACAGATACTAACGACTTTATACCGCTCGAATATTACAAATTAGAAAAGCCGGTTAAGTCGGAAAGGTTTGACACAGTAGCGGGCGGAGAGCTCTCACAAAGAGAGGTTGTTGCCAACAACTTCAGCCCTGCATCCTTGCAGAACGTAGACTTTGGTTTGGACGAAAACGAAAATCAACTGGTTAACGAATATCAAATCGGTATACTCTATTGGAGAGCAGTTGGAAGAAGGGCATATCCTGCCGCTTCCACAGCAATACAGGGAGAAACGATTATTTCCGGATACGACAGTTCTATCGTTCACTTCATTGACCCGATAAGCACAGGTCTTGTAGCAAGCATTTTCAAGAAGGACGAAACTGGCGCTAGGTCGTTCTACATTTCCGACGCAATAAGTAATAAGCATTACCTTTATGTGCCCAACTCCGATGAGAATGTGGACGAAAACGAAGTGTCTTATAAGAATTCGGGAGTGATGCTCGCTAAAGGTTACCGCTATGACGATGATGCTAAGCTAACAGCAACCAGCAATTATTATTGGCAGGCAGGCGCTCAGTCAGCTCAGAGCATACCTACGCTTTATGTAACGCAAGGAACTATGTTTAATATCAGGAACTTGCCTTTATTCCAAATGAACTATATATTCTCGGTTAAGACGACCACGGATTTACCGCTTTTTGGCGGAATAAACCTAGGCACCGACTACACAATGTTCAACTCTTCGGCGGCGACTTACCTGCCTTGGTATAACAGCAATGTTTACAGAATGAACGGACAAACAAGAATACCGATAGGAGACTTTACCGCAATCAATACAATGGCGCAAATTGGCACAAGGTATCTTGTTGAAACAACCTTCTCAATTACTATGGGTACTACAACGGATGCCGAAACAATCTATGACGGGGTTTATTCGCAGCAAGGCATGACGCCAAAGACCTTCGTAATCTACACCTATATCTATATTGCAAGTAAATAGTAATTTCTTTCCCCTCTTCAAGCTTGAGGAGGGGGAAGGATAATATTTTTTGATTAAGAAACAAAAAGAAAAAAATAAAGGGGGGGGGGGAGCTTTTGTGTCGAAAAAAATAGCATACTTATTTTTTAGCTTAGCGTTAGTTATGGGCGCATTTTTCGGCATAGCTTTTTCTGAAGAAAAAATCGCTCCTGCATTTGCCTTCGGCGGTGAAGTCGTTACTATTACAGCTAACGATAAAACGCAAGTTTATGGCGAAGATTTTGTTGCTCTTGACTATACTATAAGCGGCGAGACACTTTCCCAAAGCGAGATTGAAGAATTAGATATCACTCTTGTTAAAGAAGAGGGCGGAGACGTCGGAGAATACGTAATAACGGTAGTTTGCAATGCTTCCGACACTTACGACATACAAAGAATTAACGGAATATATACCATTATTCCCGCAGTTTTCGACACCAGAGATTTATTTTTTGAAAACAAAACCTATACCTATGACGGAACGGTAAAAAGTTTGGCATTGGAAGGCTTTATGCCTAGCGAAATAGACGTAAGCTATGTTTCTAACAACCAAAGTCAAGCGGGGCAGTATTTAGTTAGCGCGGTTTTTGCCTGTAATAGCGGCAACTACACCATAGAAGGCGGTACGGCTTACGCAACGCTTATAATAGAGAAAGCCATTATTGACATCAGCGGAATTGTTTTTGAAGATAAAACCTTTATTTATGACGGTGAGCCGAAGAATTTAGCGGTAACAGGGGATATTCCGGAAACTGTCAGCGTAAGGTATCAAGGCAACCTTGCCCAAACGGTGGGGCGATATAGGGTAACTGCGATACTAGACTATAACAAAAATAACTATAAGCTTTTTAACGGCGATTATGAAATGGAAAAAAACAATCTCTATGCCGAAATTATTATCAACAAGGCAAAAAGCGTTATTAACGTGGAAGAAAATTTGTATAAAAGAAGATACGACGGAACGCCTTTTGTTATTCCCTACACGTTGACAGGCGAAGAAAAGCGCAACGCCGTTTTTATTATTAACAACCAGCTTGGAAGTAATAGATTCATTGACGTAGGCAATTATTTCGTTAGAATAACAACTATCGGCACAGCCAATTATTTGCCTGCCGAGGAAGTTATGGTTGAAATTAATGTATTAAGCCCGGTTATTTCTATGCAAAATGAAGGCTTTAATATTACTCTTATTAGTCAAGAGGGCTTTAAGTACGGAGCTGACGTGGTTGTGACAAAAAACGAAAATGCCTTGATAGATACCGAAGAAAACGCCTTCCGCAAGCTTGCAGGAGTGTATACGGTGTCGCTTTTGTATGAGGGAGAAATTTTAGCCGTCCCCGAGGGTACAACCATAGTAATAACACCGCCAAACGGTAGGAATTTGCGTCTGTATTATAACGAAAACGGATTAGGCAAGCCTATAGAGTATACTTATAATGGACAAAATGAAATTGTTTTTCAGCCCGAAAGCTTAGGTATGTTTGTGATATATGCCGACGACTATCAATTATATTGGATAATCGGACTTATAATTTGCATCGCGGCGATGCTTGCGCTGACGGTTATAATCGTTATCTACCGCAGTAAAACATACAAAATCAGCTTTGTAACAAATATAATCGGATATGAATTAAAGCCTATTATAGGCAGCGCAGGCATAGAAATAGATATACCTGACGCAAGTTTTGGCTCCTTGATTTTTGACGGGTGGCACTTGGAGGATACATTAAACAGCAAGTTAATCAGCCTAAAAAATATGCCTGATAAAAATATAGTTTTGTATGCAAAATGGGCATTTCGCCCAATTGGAAAATATAGAAAATTTACCGACCTTGACTTATTTTAGTCTTTTTTGTAAGCTTTAGCAGAAAAATAAGGTGATTTCTCGATAATCTACACTTTCAAAAAACTGTGTATTTACAGTCATTTTTTGCTATGTTATAATTAAGTTATTATGGTAGATATTAACGAAATAAAGCGAAAAATGGCGAAAGCAGGGTATGCTAAAGTGGTCGTTTCTGAGAAAAACGGCGGTGTTTTGCTCCAAGGGGAAATGGACGATTATTCCGACATAGTTGAGGCGGGAAGACTTGCCGTAGACAAAAATTCACGCGGAGTAATTAACAATATTAGGCTAAAAAATTATGCTCCTAAACCAATGAGGATGCCCAGTATTGAGGACAAGCTATATGACGGCGAAACTCCCGACGTGGTTATTATCGGCGGAGGGATTGTAGGTTGCGCGATAGCAAGAGAACTGTCACGCTATAAGCTTAATATTATGCTTTTGGAAAAGGAATATGACGTTGCCGTAGCGCAATCTTCAAGGAATGACGGAATGATTCACGCAGGAATAGACTTGAAACCTGATTCTAACAAAGTAAAATATAATATGCGCGGAAACAAGCTATATGACACGCTTAGCAAGGAGCTTGACGTGCCGATAAGTAAGTGCGGGCAATGCGTACTGTTTACCGAGCGTTGGCAAAAGCTTATTATGCCAATAATAAAGCTTCGGGCTAGAAAAAACAATATACCTATAAAGTATGTAAACAACAAAGAAATAGCGGAAATGCTTCCTAAGGCGGGCTTTAAGTTTGGCGGGCTTATGTGCTATGGCGCTGGGATAGTAAGCCCATACCTAATGACGGTAGCTTTGGCAGAAAACGCCATAAAAAACGGCGCGCAAGTGTGCCTGAATACAGCCGTTACTGATATAGAAAACGACGGCAAAAAGATACTTTCGGTTACCACAAACAGAGGTAAGATATACCCGAAAGTGGTTATTAACGCTTCAGGAGTTTTTTCTGATATAATAGCCGAGATGGCTGGAGACAGGTTCTTTACCATTCACCCAAGAAAGGGCGTTGAGGGAGTCTTAGACAGTAAGGCATCTAAGCTGACGTCAACAGTCTTAGGACGTTTTATTTTGGGAAGTTCGGGCAAATCGCACACTAAGGGCGGAGGAGTAATTAAGACTATTGATAACAATCTACTTATAGGGCCTAGCGCCTTTGAGGTTATCGAAAGAGAGGACGAGTCAACCGACAGAGAAGGGCTTATGGCGGTGTACGAAAAACAGCGTCAAGTTGCGCCCGACCTTAAGG
>SACC01000498.1 GCA_009928745.1 Clostridia bacterium | reverse complement strand
CTTTAATCCATTTCCAAAGTATTCGGGTCATCTCGTCGCCGTCGAGTTCGACAATGGGCGCCGTCATAAGAATTTTCGTCATAAGTCACCTATAAATAATTAGTATACATTAATAATAAATCATTATCGATTGAAATGCAACTAAGTAACGCTTTGAATTATTATAACCAAACGATAGGCGGCATAGTATTATTATGCGTGAATTTTTCAATGCGCTGAAGGTGGCGGCGCTCTTTATCGGTACGGTTATCGGCGCGGGGTTCGCTACGGGGAGAGAGCTTTGCTTGTATTTCGCCGCTTGCAGTACCTTGACGCTGGCGCTGTCTGCGGCGCTTATGGGCGCGTTTTGTTTGCTGTTCCTGTATCTTGGCAAATCAGAAGTGAAAAGCTCTCCGATTATCAAGAAAGCTATCGGAACAATTACCGCCGTGTCGGCGTTCTTCGTGTATTCCGCAATGCTCGCTGCGGCTGAAGAACTCGCCGCAGGTTATTATAATCTGCCGCTAGCGGGGCTGTTCCTCGGAATACTCTCGGCAACGCTCTCCGATTCACTCGAAATTTTGAAGAAAGTCAACACCGTGCTGATTCCCTTGCTGATAGCGTCGGTGATGTTTGTTGCAATGAGCTCTCCTTTTTCGCCGCTCGCAGCATCTTTTCGTCCGGTTCCGGCGCTCGGGTATTGCACAATGAATATGCTGTTCGCGGCGGCGTTGATGAGGGAATCGGGCAAGAATATGAGAATTAAGCATATGGTGATATCGAGCGTTACGGTTACGGCGATAATATTTGCATTGATGCTCGTTATGCTCAAAGCAATAGTTGTGTATAAGGATTTTGCTATGCCGTTTCTCTTGCTTGCGGGCGCTTCGGGATACGGATATCTCGGTGTCGCAGTAATATTTATCGCGGTGTTCACAACAGTTATCGGCTGTAATAAGCTTATAGCCGAAGAACTCGGGAGAGTAATCAAGAATCGTTACGTTAATCTATTGGTAATACTTGCATCGGGAATTCTTATGTCGCTATTTGGTTTTATGCGTATTGTCAATATTACATATCCCATTATCTCCTCTTGCGGTATAGCGATATGCCTTTATTCGGCGGCAAAATTGTTTTTGACGCGGCTTACATTCTTATCACAAGCGTTCAAACGTAAACTGCCTGAATTATAATACCGCACAATTCGCCTTAATATTACAAAACCTTTTTTCTTTCGCTCCCGTTCTATTACTCGCCGCCGATTGCGAATCATTGAAAAATTCAGAAATAATTTGCAATATATGGAATAAAATATAGTATAAAATTAGCAAAGCGGTATTGACAAACGGCAAGGTGTAAGTTATAATATTTTTAGCAT
>SACC01000497.1 GCA_009928745.1 Clostridia bacterium | reverse complement strand
GTTATCAATTGACTTTCTTCGCTGAACAATACACTGCTCAATGAATTACAGCCGCTAAACGCCATTGATGCAATAGAAATAACATTATTGGGAATATAGATAGCCGTTAATCCACTATTTGAAAAAGCACTAGATTCTATTAATGTTACATTGATTGGAATACTAATTGAGGTTAGCATGTCACATCCATAGAATGTATTATGAGCTATAGCCGTTATATTGTTTGGCAGAACGATTGAATTCAATTCATCGCAATACGAGAATGCCCCAATGCCGATTTTAGTAACGCTATCAGGTATTATAACTTCTTCAACAATTGAGTCAACAAAAGCATAGTATCCGATGGTTTCGACTCCATATGGTATACAAAATTCCTGATCGTCTCCTAAATACCTAACAATTTTTTTATAATCGCTGGTATAATATGAATTATGCTCAGAATTATATATCAGATTATTTGAAAATATCTCTATCACCGAAAATACATCCAAGCAAACTATGTTTTTTTCATCTAATTGCACAAATTCCGGGACTTCATCGTAAATTGAATAAGTCGCATTTAGGTAGTTAACGAAATCTGCAGTTTTTAGCAAATCACATTCAAAAGCCATGGGTATATCGGCAAAAATCAACAAATTTGCGATTCCCCAATATTCAATCTCATCATAGGAAAAAAGCATGTCGGCGTCTATAAAAATAGGCGCATCGTCTACTTCTTCAAAAGACTGCCATAACTCCATAAATATATCTGCCGAATTCGCCCAAAGCGCGCGAAGACCTTGGAGTTCGGTTTCCTCCTCCCACTTAGCGTAGAGCGTGAAGCTTTCTGCGGGCATTGTGCCGAAGACGAAGCTATGGTTAAGCGCAGAATCGGTATACCAACCGATAAACGTATAGCCTGTCCGCGTTGGCGGCACGGGTGCGAAAATGCTTTGGTTCTCTATCGCGCTGATAGAAGCGGCGGCGCTACCGCCATTCGAGTCAAATGTAATGGAATAGCTTACAGGATCGCCTTCTCCCTTCCATTTGCCGTAGACAACCATCGCACCCGAGAGAGGAACGGTCAACAGCGATTGAACATTAAAGGGCTTAAGCCAGACATCCTTATCCCAATACCAGCCCTCGAATTCACTGCCGGCCTTTGTTGGATTAGGCGGCAATTGAATCCCGGTAACCAAATTGTAGGACAGCGAATAATACACATCGCCGTCAACGACGAAAGTTAGCGTATTGGCTATCGGCATACAGCCTGCGGCAGATACAGCCAATATTACTAATAATGCCAATAATAGTACAAAAGTGATTGTTTTTTTCATAAAACCCCCTTAAGTATACATAAATATATAAAATAATTAATT
>SACC01000496.1 GCA_009928745.1 Clostridia bacterium | reverse complement strand
ATTTATGAATCAAGATATAATAACATATAGCGGCTTCGATGGGGACCAAGAAAGATATGTACGCGCGTCAGTTGATAGCGGATCTGATTTCAGTTTTCAAATTTCGGTCTATGAAGCTTATAATGAATCTATTGTTACTGTCAAAGCAAACGATACGATAATCAATGCGGTTGACGGAATATATACCATCTACAGCATTAACGAGAATCAGAGCATTAATATTGAAGGCTTGGAGCTTAACGACTACCAAACCGGATTGGCTGAAATGTGGGTGCAAACGAATGACTTATTCAATATACTCTGGTATGACATGTATAATGCAACTGCAAAAATCGCAAAACCCGAACATAATATTGATTCAAGCGTAGTTAATATGTTCGGGATATCATGTTCGGTTGATTTAAATGATCTTATTTTTGCTTTAGAGTGCGATATAAACGAGGTTGGAAACGTCATTGCATATTTGGATGCGCTATATTCCGGCGCAAATTATTTACAATACCAAAATACTAATATAATAATTGTAAATGCTTTATCAGTCATTGACATCGTAAGCGGTAACGCGACCCTTGTCAACGATGCGTATTATACGCTGGATTTTTCGAAATTAATCAGATATATCGGAACGGAAGCAAATTACACGGTTCCTTCGGTCGGCATAATAGGCGACGGAGCATTCGCGATGAATAAAACAATAATTAATATTACAATGCCCGATTCTGTTATTGAGATAGGCTCAGCAGCATTTAATGAATGCAGCAATTTGGAAAGTATAAGATTATCTGAAAGCTTAACTAAAATACCTGATTTTCTAATGCACGAATGCACGAGTGTAGACAATGTAATTTTGCCGGAAAACATACTTAGCATAGGTGACAGCGCGTTTAAAAATTGCGAAAGCCTTAGCAGTATTTATATTCCTGAGAATATATACCAAATCAATGATTATGCATTTTACGACTGTACTAATTTATCATCGATAAATTTACCTGCCGAATTAGTTAGTTTGGGGATTGGCGCCTTTAGTCATTGTGTAAATCTGGTCAGCGTTAATATACCATTAGGAATAACTACAATCGAAAAAGAAGCATTTCGGCAATGTGAAAGCTTAACCGGCATAATTCTTCCTGACAATCTCATATCAATAGGAGAACGCGCTTTTGATCATTGTACTAATCTTCAGGCAATAACTATACCTGATAGCGTAGTTTATATAGGGAAATATGCTTTTGCTTATTGCAACAATCTGCAGGCAATAAATTTAACTGCCGGTATTGATTCCATTGAAGCATATGCGTTTACGTACTGTACAAGCTTACAGGCTTTAAATATTCCGAGCACCGTTGAGGCAATAGGAGAC
>SACC01000495.1 GCA_009928745.1 Clostridia bacterium | reverse complement strand
GTCATCCCGACCGTCTGCCTGTCATCCCGACCGAAGTGGAGGCATCCCATTGCACAGTGTCATCCCAACCAAGATGTCATCCCGACCGAAGTGGAGGGATCTCATTCCGGATATACACAAGGGATTTCTCGACAATGCTCGAAATGACAATGGCGGTGTCATCCCGACCGTCATCCCGACCAAGATGTCATCCCGACCGAAGCGGAGGGATCCCATATTGAACACAATATAGAGATTTCTCCATTCCGCTACAGCTCCAGTCGAAATAACACACAATAAAAAACCGACGGCTTGTATGCCGTCGATTTTTGGGATTTATATGGATTTATATGAAAACTATTTCTTCTCGCGTTTGAAGCACATAAACCAGTCAAGACAATATTTATCTTCGCTAGTGTCCTCCATCCGCTCTTTTGCCTTGCCGCATGAGCCGGGAGTAGGTATAATCACATCATCGCCCGGTCTCCAGTCTGCCGGTGTAGCCACCCCGTCTTTATCGGCTTTTTGCAAAGCCTGTATAATTCTTTTGATTTCGTCAAAGTTCCTGCCCATTGAGAGCGGATAATATAGAATTGTTCTAATTTTGCCCTTAGGGTCAATAATAAATACCGCTCTTACCGCCTGAGTATTGGACTGTCCGGGCTGAATCATTCCATACTTATTCGCAACATCCATGCGTATGTCTTCAATCAGCGGGAATTTTACCTCGATATTCTCTTTACCTTTCCATTTTAGCTCTGTAATTTTTCTCAACCAAGCAATGTGAGCGTATAGCGAGTCTACCGATAAGCCCACAAGCTCTGTATTTAGCGCCTTGAACTCATCCGCCATTGATGCGAAAGTCATGAATTCCGTTGTGCATACGGGAGTAAAGTCGGCAGGATGTGAAAAAAGTATTACCCATTTGCCGCTATAATCCTGCGGAAAATTTATCTCGCCCTGTGTTGTAACCGCCTTGAACTCAGGCGCCATATCGCCGATTAACGGCATTCTATTCCCTCTTAATTCTTCCATAATTATTACTCCTTTTTGTTGTTATGTTATTATTATAGCACAATTAACAAAAAATACTGTAACTTAATCACAATATAGTAATCATTATTATTTTATCACCGTTTACTGCATAAGTGACATGCCGATTCAGTAACGGCGACAGGCATGATGTTAAAAACCGTGCCGTCACGGGTCAAAATCTGTAATGCCTTATCTCCCTGATAATTGCAATGTGATTTTAATACTTTAGCTTTTTCAAGTGCCGCCGTAATAATTTTTATCAACTCTTTCTCTTCCATAGTAGCTCCATATTAAATATATTATAATTATATAATATGGTTACTAACGAGGCGATTATTGACTGCTAATAAT
>SACC01000494.1 GCA_009928745.1 Clostridia bacterium | reverse complement strand
ACGCTAAGTGGCGATTCAGTTGCGCGTGAGGTGACTCACCGCTGCGCAAGTTAAAAGGAAACTGCCCGTTCGGCGACGGCGGGTCAGGCGCAGGGAAAACCTACTGAACCTAAGGTGCAAGGTTTACTCAATATACTACCACCCCCATTTTTGGGGCGGAAGAGTTTTAGTGAAATTCTTCCGCCCCAAAAATTTTTAATACTGCCAATGTTTTAATATATTAAATTCCGCGGAATTGTAAAAAATATTATAGCTGTAAGTGGTTGCAATTATTTTGGATATGCCGGTTGTAATATTTTCACAAAGACAGTTTTAACTATAATTGTAAATTAAACAAAAGGTATAAACGCACAAAAAAATTTACTTAACTTGATTAAATAATTATATACGAATGATAAATTTTAGTAATTTCAAATATTAAATGATAATTGTTTATGATATAATATATATTTAGTAGTAAAGTCATAATAATAGATAATCATTATTCGAGGTAACATTGGAAAAGAAAGATGAGACCAAAAACGGTCAAAAGTATAATAAAAATGCTGTGAACGAAAATAAGAACGGCAACAAAAAATCAAAATGGTATATCTGGCCGATTAAGATTACCTTGATAACCTTTATACTATCCGCATTTTTCTCATTGGGAACTGAGATTGTTACCTCTAAGACCGGTATAATAATTGCAAGCGCTGTATTAGTTATTCTTGTTGCAATCAGCATAATTTTTGACGCTGTCGGCGTTGCGGTAACCGCTTGTGACTTATCTCCGCTTACCGCTATGGCTGCAAAAAAGGTGCGCGGCAGTAAGCATGCTATTATGATGGTGAAAAATGCTAACAAGGTGGCAAGCTTGTGTTCGGATGTGATAGGCGATATATGCGGTATTGTTTCAGGCGCGTGCGGCGCGGCAATCGCAATTATGATAGTATTATCTCTTGGCAGCAATCAGCTGCTTATCAGTATAATAATAAGCGCGGTGCTTGCCTCGATGACAGTAGGTGGCAAGTCGATAATGAAAACTGTAGCGATTAATAATTCGACAAGCATTGTTTTGTATGTTGGCAAATTAATGTCAGTATTTAAGAGTGAGGGCAAGAGATGATATTGGATAGTCTGAACTTACCCTACGGCATACAGAGTCTTGACTTAAAAGAATTGGAGCTGCTTGCCGAAGAAGTGAGAACACGTATTATTGAGGTTGTCAAGGCTAACGGCGGTCATCTTGCGGCAAGTCTTGGCGCAGTCGACATCACAGTAGCAATGCTGCACGAATTTTCTCCTTTAAAGGATATTATATTGTACGATGTAGGTCATCAGGCGTATTCGTACAAATTGCTTACAGATAGACGGGATACCTTTGCTAC
>SACC01000057.1 GCA_009928745.1 Clostridia bacterium | reverse complement strand
CACAGGTACTGAAAGCCCTTGATTGTAAAATTGTAACTGTATCGGGTATTACAACGCGCTCTATCGCGCTAACACCGTTGAAAGTGCCTACTGCTCTTACTGGATACCATACCGCATCTTCAATATCATATACATAGGCAGGAATAATAAGGTCCTTATAGGTGTCTATAACTTCCTGCGCCGTATCAGCTTTAAAGCCGTTGATATATATATAACTGTCGTTGATAACTTCGTACTCAAAATCGGCAACAGAAGTCCATTCGATAAAGCTAATGCCCTGCAAATTACAATAATTCTCAAGATATCCGCCTTCAGGTCCAAAAATAGTTATAGTGTCACTGATATCTTTGAAAATACTTCCCAGCGCGTCCTCCATAAAAGCATCTTGCTTCAAATACAAATATTTTAAGAAGTTACTGTACGCAAAAGCGCCTTCGCCAATAGATATTACAGTGTCAGCGATTACTTCCTGCGTCAGGTTGCTATTGTATGCAAAAGCATACGCTCCTATCTTCCAAATATTCGAAGGTATTTTGTACGAAGATTTGGAATTGGTTGCAAGATATGTATGCAATATATATGGTTGCATCTCATTATTTTCGGGATTATTCATCTCTAAAATAACCCTCTGCGTCGCATCGTATATGTATGCGCCGCCAACGCCGATGCTCAAATCGATAAGAGATCCGCACGCCGCAAAAGCGCCGTAGCCTAAGTAGCTAATTGTGCCGGGCAATGCAATCTCCCTTAACGCAAAACAGTTGCGGAAAGCAAAATTATCTACTTTCCAAAGACCCATGCTCAAATTAACTACAGTCTCAAGATTGGTACAGCCTTCAAAAGCTCCAACCCCTATTTTTTCCATTGCGGCGGGTATAACTATATTTTTAATACCCGTACAACCTGAGAAAGCATAATCGTCGATATATCTAAGCGTAGTTGGTAATTCTATGCTCTTTATACTGCTGTAATTCTTAAAAGCGTTAGTCGCTATACCGATTACCGTATAACTGTTACCGCTGATTTTAAGCGTATTGCTTATAATAATCTGGCTAAGATTAATCCCTTCTATGGTAGGAATAAGACCTGTGATTTCCACACTGTCATTAGCAAGATAATTTATAAGAAAACTACTGGAATCCGTGACAATTCTTACGCTTAATTTGAAATTGAACTGCTCAACAAGGTTCTCATATCCGTTTGACGGATAGAATCTCACATCGTAGTTTTGTTGCGCAGGTGTAACATATCCGGAATATATCCAACTAAAGGTACCGGGAATTGCAATATTAACTCCGCCAAGCGTATAGTTGGCAATATAAATCTTCGAATCGGTTGCATCAATTATATTATCGATAAGATACTGTCCCGATTCTACCTCGGAAGAAACGTGAGGTAATATTGAAATATTAGATATTACTGCGGCTTTTACCGTATTGACCGCAACAAAAACCATTCTTGTCTGATAACCTCTGTCATCGGGAATAAACTGCGCTTTGTATTTTGTTACGCCGCCTAAGGCGCTGATATTCTCTCCGGTCGCTCCCGGTACGCCGGGATATATTGTTCCGTCAACCCAGACAAGTCTGCCCGGGACATTTATCGTATTTTCGCCGCTTGCCGCGGTCGCCGTATAAGCCGGCAGAGTAACGCTATTAAGCTGCGTACCAAATATCACACCGTTAATTGCGGCTATTGTGCTTTCGTTAATTGCATTAATAGGAATTTTGTTGACCAGTATGTTGACATATTGAACTTGCTCAACAAGAACTTTACCGTACAAAGGATTAGAAGTCTCTATTGTAAACATAACAGGACACGAATAAATATCTGTCAAGCCGAGCACTTCAGTATAATCGGTGGGCATTCCTAAGGGATTTTGCCATATAAACGCGCCGCTAAGGCTTCTCGTCTCGCCGTTATATACATATGTAGCCGCCCCGCCGGTCAACGTGCTGGAGTTAAGCAAAATGCCGTAATCAATAGAAGTTGCCAAAGGCAGCGTAAAGCTTACTTGGGCAGGTTGTACATTTACTTTGATTGGTATCTCAAAATTCGCCGCGAACTCGGGATCGGCTACCGTCTCTCCCCCTACTACTCTTGTCGCATTAAAGTATGCGATATAATTAATTTCGCCTACGGAGTCCGCAACTTGCTGCGGATTCTTCCAAGTAAATACTCCCCTTGCGGCAAGGTCATCTGAATAACCTACTCCTAAAACACTCTGACTAAGAGTCTGACCGTAATTAATCGATGTCGGGTCGGGTATCACGCCGTTGGTATTGAAAGTAGGCGTCAAAGGAATTACGTTGATTGCGACAGTATCCTGTACTGGTTTAACATTTGAACCGTCGGTAGGCACAAAAACATAAGTGTATATCCCGACTGCAACTTTAACAGTAATTGTGTCCGTATCTTTCCTATAAACAACATCTCCTGCAGGATTAAGGTAACCCCAATGACATTTTCCGGCTACATTTGCTCCGTTAGGCAATACATATGCCGCAGCGCCTAGAGTGCTGCCTAATATATTCGCTCCGCTTAATAAGCTACTCGCTATGGGCTTATTGTTGTTCTTTTCAACTTCAGTCGCGCCTTTAAGAACTGGGGTGGCTTTACCAACCTCTAAGTATATTTTTGCGCTGCTATCAGATTTTTTGACTCTAGTGTAATTGTTAACATAAGAAGCGGGATCGGAGGCATCTCCGCCCGGCACAAACTCTATATCATAATAATTATTATTTACAGTTGCGGTTTGGTTGGCTACCCATCCAAAGCTACCTGAAATAGCTCCGCCGTTAAGTCCTTGAACATAACTGGAGTTAGCTACAGTAACCGTGAGGCGCAGGTCACTTAGCTGTTGTCCGTATGTAATTGACTGTCCGTCTTCTAACGCCGGCCACTGCAATACTGTCGGAGTTGCCTTGTTGATAATCAGTGTGCCCACTGCAACAGTCTCTTTATAACCCTTTTTCTTATAAGTGGCAGTAGCGGTATAGATACCTGCATTGACAGGCTCGGTAACAACTTCACTGGTTCCTTGCTTTATGTATACGACAGTCCAGCCCGACTGATCGCCGAGCGAAGAGCTGACAGATGCTGTCTTTACCGTACCGTCATAGGTTGTTGTTATCTCGTTGACGGTAAGTGTCATATCTTTCTCCTGCAAACACGCAGAAAACCCTGCCGTGAATGCAATTAGAATTAATAATGACACTAAAATAGTAATTGTTTTTTTCATGTACTTGCCTCCTAGTATTGAGAAAGGGCGCAACCCCCGAAATTCCAGATATATTAATATATTATATAGTCATATAAATAGTATCATAGTAAATATAATTAGTCAATATTACTGCAAAACTTTAGTAATGTAAAAGCAAAATTTTAATAAATATCTGTAAAAGTTAATTCGAATTAACAAAACAGCGCAAATGGTTAACAAAACTAAGCAATATTTTAATCTGATGTTAGTGGTGTCACGAAATTATAGCCCTCTTTTTTTTCATGATTATTTCTGTACTTTCGATTACAAGTATATGCCGCTTTTAACAAAAAGCGGCATAAAAACTTCATATATGTATGTAATTTTAGCTATTTTATATTATACTTTTGTAATATTCTACAACTTTTTCCATACATTTCTGACCACTTTTACTGCTCTGTGTAAGATTCCAGCAATGTATGTCGTTTTTCTCCGTTGAATAATATTCGTAGCTCTTCACACCTAGTTTTGCTAACTTATCAATCATTACCCGACCGTGCTCGGGACAAAAAAAGTCAGCCTTTGTATGCGCAAAGAAGCAAACGGGGAAATCAGAGGTAATCCAGTTGATTGGCGCCAACTCGTTAATATATTCGTACTTTTCCACAGCGTTAAGGTCCTTACAGTTTACTCCCGTAACTTTCTTGCCTATCTTGTGAGCCATACCGAGCAGCACTTTTTGAGTAAGCGCCGACCTGGTATCGTACGGACCGCAATTCAAAAATGCGCCCTTAATTTTTATGTTATTCTTAACACAGCCGAGCTTCTCTCCCAAACCTTCATTAAGCATAATTGTAATTTGCTGACTTGCGATATGAGCGCCCGCTGAATCACCGCACAGCAACACTTTAGTAAGATCAAAACCATATTCCTCCGCATTATCCTCCACCCATTTTAGCGCCTTGGCAGCGTCCTGAGCAAATGCGGGGAAAGTATCTTTTTCGCATAGTCTATAGTTGGGATTGACAACAAAAATATCTCCTATTTTATTGATAAAATAGTTCGCAATTCCTCGTCTGTGCTTTTTATCCCCAGCCAAGAAACCGCCGCCGTGAAAGTTAACGATTATCGGACGCTTTCTTGTATTGTCGAATTCTTTGCAATATATGTCCAGCTTGCATCTTTCTATAGTGTCGTCGTAAGAAATATCCTTCTTTGAGACTACTTCACCGTAGCTTTTACCGTTCTGCGCCTTATCAAAGGCTATATCAACTATTTTAAAAACAAATCTTGGAAAAGAGATCATTATTCTTCCTCCTATTGATAATTAATATTACAACTTTCAAACAAAAATTGCAATACTTAAGTACAACTTTATACTCTTATATTTTATAACTTTACAAAAGTTGCGTTTATATTAATATTCATCGTAATACTGGTAATAACATAAGTATTGCCCGATACGCTCACCGTGACGCCGTTTATTTTTAGTTGACTGAGCGCATATCCTGTAGCTGGCGTAATCGTCACCGTAACGCTTCCACCGTGCGTGATTGTACTAGCGGACAAAGTCACTGAGCCGTTAGACATCGGCATTGCCGTTATCTGATACATTTTGGATGCAAATTGTACGCTGACAGTATGCGCCGAAGAAATATTAGTGAATTCTACCGAGGTACTGATTGCGCATGTAACTCCGTCTATGATAAGCCCGCTTATTTCCTTGCCGTCATTAGCGATAATCGAATAAGAAGCGTCACTTCCGTATTCTGCCGTCAACACAAAGTTCCCGGTATATGTTGTACCATTGGTTAGTCTGATGCTACCTCCAGCGCCTATATTAAAGCTGATATTAAAAGTGTCCAGCGCAAAGCCAATATTACAGGTAAAGTTCTGCGTGACATTAAGAAGCTCAATAATGTACGAATTTTGTCCGATTGCCGCGGCATAATTGCCCGACGACGTCGTCAAAGTTGCTATGTGATAATGTGAAACAGCATTAATTGTTATTGTGGCTGCGCCGCCGTAATTGACAGTGCTTAGATAGTTCACGCTGCCCCCTTGACCATGGACAACGCTGATAGTTAATATAATTATTTCAAATTCTATTACCACATTAACATTACCTGTCACATTACTGACCTGATAACTGTTGCCAGTCGGCGTAACAACTGTGCCGCTCACCAACAATTTTTTGAACTGATTGCCTGCATTTGCGCTGAATTCTATCAAAAAGCCTTGACCGTGCAACACATTAGCCGGCGCAGTTATATTGCCGCTACCGACAACGCTTGTGGTGACAGAATAGGAATTGAGCGCAAAAACAGCGCTTATTGTGATATTTTCCGAAATTAAACCTACATAGCCTCCCGATAATGCTCCGGCATCAATCGTATTGCCGTTCACCGTCAATGAAGCAATGTTATTGCCGTTGCTGGCGTATATATATAGCGGCGTACCATATTCTACGGTACGCGAACTTGACTGGGTAATATTTATCGCGCTGCTACCAGTACCAAGAGTCATTCTGCCACTTCCGCTTATAATGAACGAAACCGAATATGTATCTATCGTAAATACGGCGCGGATAGAATGGTCCGCAGTCACATTGATGAATGTATATTCCGCCGTCTTACCTGACAATTCCACTCTAACCCCGTCAATTAACAGATAATCAATATGGTAGTTGGCGTTGGCGGTTATTGTATAGGGCAAATTCTCACCGTAGCGCACCATACTAACCCCTGACGCTGATATTATGCCATTGCCTGTAACGCTTGCAGCAATATAGAAAGGAATAAGTTCAAAGCTTGCAACGAGCGTATCACCTCCCGACGAAGCGGGCGAATATGCGTATTGCGAAACCTTACCTAGAGACATCCCGTTAAGTTTTACATCTGCAATTTGATAGCCAGCGCCGGGAGTTATAGCGAACAAAAGCTCTTCGCTAAAATTGACGGAGATAGTACCTGAAGGACTTATTGAGCCGCCCGTCAAAGCGCTTGCGCTAACTGTGCCTACACTGCCTATCATTACTACATCAATCCGCGTGTTTTCGGTAACGCTGTTAATCACTACCGTAGCAGTTTGGTTATTAGTAACCGCATGCGCTGTTGCCGTGCCAGTAGACAGACCGCGCTGTGTTATGCTCTCAATATAGAAATTCTCATTAGCTGATATTGTGACACTCACGCTGCTCCCATAAGTAACTGTCGTCTGATTATTCGTAAGACTGCTTGTCGCATTACTTAAATTGATGCTAACCGTATGCTGACTGATAACAAATTGTATGTTAATTGTCTGCGCTGTCGTAATATTTTGAACCGTAAGCACACCGTTATTAATCGTCTTAGATATTTGGTTTACCCTAACCGTTCCAATAGAATAGCCGACATTAGGTGTTATCATAACAGACAAGCTATCGCCGTATAACACACTAAATGCGCCGTTAGGAGTTGCGCTGCCGCCAAGACCAGTATTGACCGTTACGCTTACTGCGTACCGCTCAAAGGTTGCTCCAAGCGTCTGAGCTGATCTAACATCCGCGATTGACCGTTCGATAGTCCCTGTTTGGGTAATCGGAGTGGTATAACTGTTAGCGGTAACCGAGGTGACATTATATCCAGTATCTGGAATTACTCTGTAGCGCAGCAACCCTCCGTAGGATATAGGCAACGCGCTCAATACTACTATTGTGCCGCCAGTCAAGGGCATTATTTCCACTCCAAAAGTTTTGTTCTCCCACTTTGCGTATAAAGTTAAATAGAAAGTATTAAGCGGGCTGCCTTCTTGATATTTATTAACCAAAGTTTGCTCTTTGTACCACCCCAAAAAATTAAAGGCTTCGCGCGAAAGCTCGGGCAAGTCAAGGATATCGTCATAATGGGCATTGATAATATTCTCTGTTCCGCCGTACATATAAACATATTTTACAATTACTCCGACAGGCTGCCACAAGACATAAATAGCGGTATCTTCGGTTATTGTTTGACCGAATAAGTAAATTGAAAGACAAGCAGAATCGCTGTACCAGCCCTCAAA
>SACC01000493.1 GCA_009928745.1 Clostridia bacterium | reverse complement strand
GCGCGGGGCGTTGCCGCCATAGTTACGTTGGTTAGTACCGCTGTGTCGCCGCATCTTATTAAGCAAGAGCCGTTAGATTGTTCGCAGTACGCGCCTACCTCGACAGTAACTTCACGACCGCCGATTGTTGTTGCGTAAATTTTTCTCTCCATTTTTACCTCCATTATATTTCCATACAACTTTTCTCTAAGCTGCAGGGTGAAAATCAATCATATTTGTCAAAGCGCGCTCTGCCCATTAGACACAAAGCTCACAATTGCAAATTTGTAGTTATATAAAAGGGCGGTTGTACCCGCCCTTTTATTGATACTACTTTTACTTTCTCAAGCCCAGAGCCGCTATTAATTCCCTATAACGATTGATGTCCGCATTCTTCAAGTAATTAAGTAATTTTTTTCTAGCTCCGATCATTTTCAACAAGCCGCGCCTGCTGTGGTTGTCCTTAGAATGTAATGTTAGATGCGCGCTCAAGCTTGTTATTCTTGACGTAAGCAACGCCACTTGTACTTCAGGGGACCCGGTGTCGCCGTCTGTTCTTGCATATTTTGCAATAATTTCGCTCTTTTCCATATTACTACCTCCGTAGATTTTAATATTCGCCCTAAGCTAAGATAATCATTAGCGATTTGATATTCTGAGCAAAGGGTACTTTTATATAATAACATTATTATTTTATACTGTCAAAGGCTTTTTCCATTTTTACCCCATAAAAACCTTATAACTTAACTAAAATAGCATAAAATATTGATTCCTGTAATTGCATTGTTCGCAATCGGTAAAGTATTATTGCGTTCGCGTACCGTCTTTTGTATTAGTATTGCGATTTTCCGTCAATCTAATTCGGTTTAGCTGAAAAATGCTCTTTTTTTGTCTATCAGCTCCTCAATTCTTTCAATATAGCCTTTGACATCTTTAATTTCTGCGAATCTTTCAATGCGGTCACCCTCATATACCCTTTTGGATATAGCACCTGCCCCAGATGCGTATACCGAATGCGTTTCTTCCATAATATCGATGTTATATACGCACGCCTTATCGGGCTTTGCATAGCCGATATTTTCCAGTCTACCCGAAGTGTTCTTCTGTCTGTACATATAATAAGGCAGATATCCTGCGGCAGTAAGCGCAGAATTTGCATAATCGCTCATACTTTCCGCCAAAGAGCTATCATTATTGTCGTAACCTTCAAGATTAAATACCGATCCCCTCTTTATAGAAAGCGAATGAATCGTGATATTGTCAGGAGATAATTTAATTGCGCTGTCTACCGAATAGCAAAAGTCCTCGAGCGTTTCGTTAGGAAGCATTGCGATCAAATCCATATTAACCGAAAACCCTGCGCGGTTTACGCGCTCATACGCGTCATATATATC
>SACC01000056.1 GCA_009928745.1 Clostridia bacterium | reverse complement strand
CTCTTGCGCTTATCACTAAGGATTCTTTAGTAGTAAATATAATTACCTGTCAAAATATCAAAGAAAAAAGTATGAATGCTTTGCACGAGGTGAAAACGAGAGGTGCGAGGGTGCTCTTAATTACTTGCTTTGAGGAACTTCTTGCCGATACCTCAATCGATGATTGTATATTGCTGCCCAAGCTAAACGAATACATAATGCCGCTAATTAGCATAATTCCTATTCAGTTGTTCTCATATTACATAGCAAGGGCACGGGGTAATGATCCGGATAAGCCGCGTAATCTCGCAAAATCCGTCACCGTCGAGTAAAAGCGTGGAATTTAGCGCATCTTTGCCGTTTTGGCATTCGCTGCCTTAGTCGAGTACATTAAGTACACTCCTTGCGGTCATCTCGTACCAAGAATGCCAAACCTGCATCTAAATTCCGCGCTTTTATTTCTAATTTTATTATGTAAATTATGTTAATAGTTGTATATTTTTTATCCAAAATACTTCAGTAGTGTATGCACTATACTTGACCGAAGCGAAATTCGGGAAAACCCGCAAAATGTGCTAATTCGCTTTTTACTATTTTATATAAAAACTACCTTTTTAATGCTTATATTTTATTGACTGCAAGGGGTATTTGTACGGCGAATATGAGCGGGGATTATATTATTTTCTTGCGCGCTAAATAAAAGTGCGGAATTTAGATGCAGTTTGCGAAAGCGTAGCGGTTATTCCCGAATTTTGACTGACGGGAGTGTTTATTGCCTCGTACACGGCTAAACAGCTAGTGTCAGAAAAAGTGCGGAATTCTTGCGTGTTATGTAAAAGCGCGGAATTTAGATGCAGTTTGCGAGAGCGTAGCGGTTATTCCCGAATTTTGGCTGACGGGAGTGTATACATTATACTCGACCGAAGCAAAATTCGGGAAAACTCGAAAAATGCGCTAAATTACGCGCTTTTACCTATTGTTGATGTTTTCAAAGTACAAGTCATGATTCCTAAGACGATACTCCGCCAACTCTGCATACTTTGTCTCGTCTCTGCCCCAACAGGTATACGGGTCGATACTTATGCCGCCGCGCGGAGTGAATTTGCCCTGTACTTCGATAAATTTTGGCTGCATTAATTCGCGCAAATCTTTTAGAATTGTATTAACGCAGTCCTCATGGAAGCTGCCTTCGTTGCGGAAACTGAACAGATAGATTTTTAAGGATTTGCTCTCAACCATCAGTTTGTCTGGTATATAGTTGATATAAATCGCAGCAAAATCGGGCTGACCGGTAATCGGACAAAGACTCGTAAACTCCGGACAATTGAATTTTACCATATAATCAATATCCTGATGCTTGTTGGTAAAGGTTTCAAGAACCGATGCCGTATAGGTTCCGGGATACCGTGTTTCTTTTCCTAATAGGGTTAATTCTTCTCTAAGCGTATCGTTTTTGCTCATAAAATCTTCTCATCCTCCTCCTCCTCTTTTTCGTCTGCGTCGTCATCTTCAAACACCCTTTTTTTTGTCGACACAATAATATCCGATTCGGGAATATTGTTATCGATATTATTGTCTGACAGTTCTACGGGTAAGGTCTCGGCTTTGCGCTTTGACGGCTTGTATACTTTAATTTTTACTATTCTTTCAAGAATTATTGTAATAAATAAGTATCCTACTATTGCAGGAATTATTTGCCCGACAAGCAGGCTTGCGACAAGCACCCAGTAAGGCACAGATAATATTTTTGAGAGCCATATAGGCACTATGAAGCCAGGCAAAAGGATAATTATCGGCACTATTAAGAGCGAGCCCCACTTGGACGGTATTCGACGGACTAAGCATATTGCGCCCGAGGTTAATAATCCTATAACAAAGCCGCCGATAACATCTAGTATCTGACCGCTAAGAATATTAGAGAGCATATTGGCAAGCGCCAAAGGCAATACAAGAAAGGGAAATGCGTAGGATAGAGAATATAGGGCTGTGGCTATTCTTATCTGGAAAGCGCCAAAGGCAAAACTTGAGGTAAAGTACATTATCACGATATAGAGCGCAATAATAATACCAGAAAAGGCAATTTTCTTTGTTTTGCTCATGTTGAATGCTAACATAATGCTCCTTTGAAACCTTCTATTAGTATGCGCAATAAACGCCGTAACTAAAAAACAAAATATGCCAGCGGAACCGGCATAAAACATCATAATCCTAGTTTTGTTTATAGACAGGATGGTTCCGAACTGTCTTTATTAATTATGCTTATATTGTAACACAATACAATTATTTGTCAACCAATCGTTTGCATTTCTTTTTAAAAAAGCAACTAGGAAATTATCTAAAACTATAATTACTACTTATAGCGCAGAATTTAGATGCAGTTTTCTGTTTTCTTGCGCGTTAAGCAAAAGCGCAGAATTAGATGCAGGTTTGGCGTTCTTGGCACAAGATGACCGCAAGGAGTGTACTTCGTGTACACGACTAAGGCATCAAGTGCCAAAACGGCAAAGATGCGCTAAAATCCGCGCTTTTAGCGGTCTTCGCGA
Organism: Clostridia bacterium; assembly: GCA_009928745.1. Taxonomy (GTDB): domain Bacteria; phylum Bacillota; class Clostridia; order Christensenellales; family CAG-1252; genus SACC01. The sequence goes on along the minus strand of SACC01000056.1, from coordinate 4,742 downwards.
TAATAATTAACCCCACACCACGCAGGCTGCGCCCCTTCTTTCTTCTTACGCATCGATGAAATAATCAACACTAACGCCGTTACCACAAAGGGCAACATTTGATAAAAATCAGCGGGTATACTTTGCAACCAGCCGAGCACTTTGGGGAATTCGTGCGCAAGGTCCCCTGATCTTATCTGAAGCGCTTTGAACATTCCGAATATTATAGAGCCGAATATTGCTTTCATCGGACTCCAGCTTGCAAATATTACAAGTGCAATAGAAATCCAGCCAAAGCCGTTAATCCAATAATCGTTCCAACCTCCCGCATTGACAACTAGCGCGAGATATAAGCCGCCTATACCGCAGATTCCGCCGCCCATTATAATATGTATATACTTCATAAAATTAACATTGACACCTGACGCGTCCGCAGCAGCTGGGTTTTCGCCGAGTGACCGCACTTTCAAGCCAGTTTTAGTGTATTTTAAATAAATCCAAAACATCACGCAAATTAATACTGCAAGATATACAAAAATACTATGCGAAAATAAAAGCTTGCCAACATAAGGGATATCTCCGAGCAAAGGAAGGGGCTTTTCTGCTATCATATTGCTTAACGCTGTTTTCATTGCTGGATACTTACCTGAAACCATAAGGGATTGACCGATAAACTTGTATAAACCGACACCAAAGATAGTGAGCGCAAGACCCGTAACATTTTGATTGGCTTGCAATGTAACTGTTAAAAATGCAAAGATCAATGCGCCGAACGCTGCGAACAGAAAAGCGCAAAGAATTCCTAAAAACAGGTCATTTGCTCTTGCTGCGACAATATATCCAATAATTGCGCCCATTGCCATCATACCTTCAATGCCAAGATTAAGACTGCCAGACTTTTCTGTGACAATTTCTCCAGTTGTACCAAGCATTAAAGGCGTTCCGAATTTTATGGCAGAAAAGAGGAAATTAATTATTGTGTTCATTTTTCTTCCTCCTGTGTTTCACTTGGATTATCATTGTTTACAGTAAGGTTATCTTCTAATAAAACCGAATAACTTTTAGCTTCAATATCCGTATAAGCATTGTTTACGGCAATTTCCGTCCCGTCTGCCGAAATCGGTCTGCATCTTTTGAAATTTTTGCCGAGTTTATTTAAGGCAATTTTTATATTTTTTGTGAATTTATTAGGCTTGATTATTACGCGGTAATTGATAAAGAAATCAAACGCCAGCACGGAAAATAATATTATACTTTGCAAAATATCAGATACCGCAGTAGATACACCTAAGCTACTATTAGCGACTTCGCTGCCCTTTTTAAGGATTCCCATAAGTACAGAAACTGCTAAAATGCCGAAAGGGTTAAGCTTCGCAAGCCAGGCGACAATGATCGCTGTCCAACCCACGCCGCCGGTAATGCCTACGGTAAGTTGGTGACCAGTTGCGCTACCCGATGCTTGGAACATACCAGCCACGCCGATAATCGCTGCAGATAAAAACATTGTTCTTAATACAATTTTTTTTACATTCATTCCCGCATACCGCGCAGTGTTTTGGCTTTCACCTACTATCATAACCTCGTAACCGTGCTTGGTAAAGCGAAAATAAACAAAGGCGGCGAATACTATAACAATACAGAAAATTATGGTTATATCAATACCGCCGATTTGGTCAAGCCAAGCGTTAGCCGAAAAAACTTTTATACCTGGACGGCTGCCTTCAACTCTAAATCCATCCACTTTTGTAAGATACTGCACAATATATAATGCAATATAGTTAAACATTAAAGTAAGAAGTGTTTCGTTAGTGCCAAATTGTACTTTAAATACCGCAGTTATTAATCCATAAACACCGCCGCCCACTGCGCCTGCAACGAACATAAGAGTTATTAATAACCAATGAGACAAACTGTCAGCCAAAAACAATCCTACAGCAGTTGCGCATACAGCGCCGATAATAAACTGACCTTCAGCTCCTATATTCCAAAACTTCATTTTAAAGGCAAATGATATACCGATTGAAGTAATTAATAATGGCATTATTGTGCGAATCAAACCGAAGAAATAAATTCTGGATTTGAAACAGCCTAAAAACACTTCGGTATAAAATCTAAATGGATTGACGCCTATAAAGGATATAAATATACCGCCTATTACTATTGCAAATAGTACCGAGAAAGTATATAACATAACCGCTTTGCCACGCTTTATATCGCCGCGCTTGGCTATCCTGATTAAAGGCTCTCTGACCGTGTTAATGTTGTCCGTCATTAGCCTTACCTCCCTTGTCTTCCGTGAGGTCATTAGTCATCAAATAACCCAGTTCCTCTTTATTTGCTTCTTTTGCGTTAACTCCTCCCGTTATTCTGCCATGGCACAGCACGATTATTCTATCGCATAATTCAAGCATAACATCAAGATCTTCGCCGATAAATAACACGCCGACACCGTTCTTCTTTTGCTCATTAAGCACATTGTATATCGTATACGAGCTGTTAATATCGAGTCCCCTGACAGGATATGCGGTAATAATCAAATGCGGATTGCCGTCGATTTCTCTGCCTAGCAAGACTTTTTGCACATTGCCGCCCGACAATTTTCTAACCGGAGTATATATATTAGGCGTTACAACGTCCAGCCTTTTTACAACGCTTGAAGCAAGCTTCGCAGCCGATTTTCTATCTACAAAAATGCCTTTTGCCTTACGATAGCTCTTAAGCATCATATTATCCACAAGGTCATATGACGCCGCAAGCCCCATTCCCAATCTGTCCTCGGGTATAAAACTCATTGAAATGCCCAAATCTATAATTTGACGGGGTGTTTTACCCGTAATATTTTCATTTCTATACTGTATTTCGCCCTTCTCTATCTTCTGCAATCCGGCAACTGCCTCGCACAGTTCCCTTTGTCCGCTACCCGATACGCCTGCAATACCCACGATTTCACCCTCGTTGATATTGAAAGATACCCCGTCTAATGCCTTTACCTTTTCGCTGTTAATAACAGTCAAATTATTAACACTAAGTAAGGCTTCGCCCTTTTCACATTCGGGATGTTCAATTGAAAGTTCGATTTTGCGTCCGACCATCAGCTCGGTAAGTTCGGAGACACTTGTATCCTTCGTGTTAACAGTGCCGACGCATTCGCCTTTACGTAGAATCGTAACTCTGTCGCTTATCTCTAATACTTCGTTGAGTTTATGAGTGATAATAACGATTGCGCAGCCCTTTTCGCGCATCTTGCGCATAACCTCGAACAGCTTGCGGATCTCCTGCACGGTAAGTACCGCCGTAGGCTCGTCAAGTACAAGAATATCCGCCCCATAATACAAAACTTTTACTATCTCAACAGTCTGCTTCTCGCTGACTGCCATATCGTATACTTTTTTCTTAGGATTGATTTCAAAACCATACTTAGCGCTGACTTCTTTAATTCTTTTATATCTTGACCTCGTCAAAAATAGAGAGGGAATTTTCGCAATAAAATATTTGCCGAATTCGGCAACAACCTTACCGCCTTTTACAAAAAAAGCTTCTAACTTATTTTTTTCTGATACACTGATGCTTTTTAGTTTTTCCTTCAGGGCATACTTTTTTTCCTTAACGCCTATCCATATATTATCCGCGGCGCTAAAAATATCTATCAGCTTAAAGTGCTGATGTACCATACCGATTCCGAATCTTTTACTGTCCTCGGGTGAGTGTATAATGATCTCTTTGCCATTAACAAAAATACTGCCCTTGTCAGGTTTGTAAATACCCGACAGCATATTCATAAGGGTTGTTTTGCCCGAACCATTTTCTCCAAGCAACGCTAAAATTTCACCGCGTTTGACGGTAAAATAAATATTATTGTTGGCAATTACCTCCCCGAAAGTTTTGGTTATGCCCTTAATTTCTATTGCTGTTTCTTTGTAATTCACTGTCATCCCGTTGTAGTCCTTCATGGACAAAAGCTAAGTTGCTAATCGGTAACAAGTGCGGGCAAAAATCGCTTTTTGCCCGCATAAGTACCAATTAAATTATGTTATAAAATTTAATTATTTAAGTGTAACGTTCTCCACGAACTGATTCATTGTGCCTTGAATAACGCCGTCAACAAGAGCAACATTCACTTCGCCTAAATATTGTTCTCCTGCGGTAATAGTAAAATTAGGAGCGTATGAATGTCCCTTTACTAAATCGCCCATCGCGTAATCGGATACCGCAATAGTTGCGATTCCGTCTGTTACAGTAATAGTGAGTTTTCTGCCTTCAAATACATTGAAATCGCCATTAATCAGCATTGCTTTTACTTTATTGATTGCACTTCTTGTGCCAGGAGCGCAATTCAATGTCGAAACTGAAACATCAACAAAGCCATCTTCAATACCATGGTACCAATTCTTAGTCATAACCTGCATAAAGTGCTGAACGCCTTCAATCGCTGCCGATACTGCCGCAGTGTAATATACTTCCCAGTTCCATATTGCCGAAACAAGGTGTGCCTTAGGAGCATCAGCCGTCATATCGCTGTTATATCCGCAACCCCATACGCCTGCTGCCTGAGCTGCTTTTTGGGGATTGGGGGTATCGCAGTGTTGAGTGATAACATCACAGCCGTCCTGTAAGAGCGCTTCTGCAAATGCTGTCTCATTGGCGGGATCATACCAGCTATTAAGCACTTTTACATAAACTTGCGCTGCAGGATTAGCTGCCATTGCGCCGAGCGCGAATGCGTTGATGCCGCTGCAAGCCTCGGCAAGTTCAGTGCCGTATGC
>SACC01000055.1 GCA_009928745.1 Clostridia bacterium | reverse complement strand
CTGCAATACGTCCTGTGTTACAGACTGAAGAAGTTTTGGCTAACAAGCCGGAAGGTTTTGGTACAAAGCCGGCGAACGCAGCAAAAGGTTATCAGTACAGAATGCAAATAAGCCCGCTTGATTGTATGGGTTGTAAGGTATGCGTCAATCAATGTCCTTCTAAGGTGAAGGCGCTTGTTATGAAGCCTTTCGCGGAGATGGAAGCAAAAGAGAGGGCAAACTGGGACTATGCGGTAAGCTTGAAGGAAACCGAGGCTCCCGTCAATAGAAAAACTCCTATCGGCAGTCAGTTCAATAAGCCGTTATTCGAGTTCTCCGGCGCATGCGCAGGTTGCGGCGAGACCCCATACGTAAAAGTTGTTACACAGATGTTCGGTGACAGAATGGTAGTCGCTAACGCTACCGGATGCAGCTCTATCTACGGCGGCTCTGCTCCGACATGTCCGTATACAAAGAACGATAAGGGATACGGTCCCGCCTGGGCGAACAGCCTATTCGAGGATAACGCGGAGTTCGGTTACGGTATGAATCTTGCGTATACCCAAAGAAGGAATAAGCTGGAGATAGATATGCTAGTGGCAATTGAAGCAGGTATTGCTGATGAATTAGCCGAGACTTTCAAACTTTGGATAGCCAATAAGAATAACGCCGACGAGACCAAGAAGCTCGCTGAGACAATCAAGGCGTTGTTACCGCAGGCAATAATTGACGCTAAAGAGGGCGCAGTTGAAGCGCTGGAAAATATCAAGCGTAACGAAGACTGCTTGATTAAGAAGTCAATATGGATTATCGGCGGCGACGGTTGGGCATACGATATCGGTTACGGCGGGCTTGATCATGTGCTGGCTATGAACGAAAACGTGAATATACTTGTCCTTGATACCGAATTGTACAGCAATACAGGCGGTCAATCTTCAAAATCCACACCTACTGCATCTATTGCAAAGTTCGCAGCGTCGGGTAAGATGACGAAGAAAAAGGATCTTGGTATGATGGCAATGAGTTACGGTTATGTGTATGTCGCGCAGGTATCAATGGGCGCTAGCCATAAACAGTTTATGGATGCGTTACTTGAAGCCGAGGCATACGAAGGACCTTCAATTATTATCGCGTACGCTCCTTGTATTAATCAAGGCTTGAAGGATACGGGTAATTCACAGTTGACAATGAAAAAGGCTGTGGAATGCGGTTATTGGCAACTTTATAGATATAATCCTGAGCTAACCGCAAAGGGCGAGAACCCGTTCAAGCTCGACAGCAAAGACCCGCAGGGTAACTATCGTGAGTTTTTGCTCGCAGAGAACAGATATGCGCAGCTTGCGATGGTTAATTCTAAGTCTGAAGAGATGTTCGCTGTTAACGAAGCAGAAGCAAAGGCGAAACTGGAAGGCTATAAGAAATTGGCAGCAAAATAAAACCGTAAGTAAAAAGTATTTTCCGGTCAGTTGGCATTTTTGCCGACTGACCGGTTTTTTTATGCAATCAGTTGGAAATAATATAGCAGTATGCTATAATAAAAAAATGCAGATTATCGAATTACGCAATGTTTCATATGAATATCCCATTGATTCGGAGAACGGAATAATGGCGCTTGACAATGTGTCTCTTTCTATTGAAGAGGGACAATTTGTCGTGCTTTGCGGCGCTAATGGCAGCGGCAAAAGCACCTTGGCGAAACTGTTGAACGGCTTAATCTTACCGACAAAAGGCAGTGTATTTGTATACGGCGCGAATACGGTTACGCAAGACGATAGCGATATATACAAAATCCGCTCAAAAGTCGGTATGGTATTCCAAAATCCCGATAATCAGATGATTGCGAGTATTATTGAGGACGATATAGCCTTCGGACCGGAGAATCTGGGAGTTCCGCGCGAAGAGATAATTAAGCGCGTTGAATGGGCGCTGTCAGTTGTCGGAATGAGCGCCATGCGCAAGCATACTCCTTTTAAGCTCTCGGGCGGTCAAAAGCAGCGTATAGCCATTGCCGCAGTGTTAGCAATGCGCCCTAGCGTGCTTGTCTTTGACGAATCCACAGCGATGCTTGACCCTAAGGGCAGAGCCGAGGTTATGCAGGTAATACATTCGCTTAACAAGGAGCAAAACATCACTGTTATCCATATTACTCACCATATGGAGGAGTGCATTGGCGCAGACCGCGTAATTGTTATGAAAGAGGGGCGGCTTGTGTTCGATGATAAACCCGAAGTCCTTTTCAGACAATACGATTTTGCAAAAGATTGCAAGCTGGAATTGCCGGTTATCGCATATATTACGCATTTGCTGGGTCAAAGGGGAATAGTTATGCCCGAGGTGCAGACGGAAGAAGAATTCGCGGAGGCGTTATGCCGATTGTTGTAAAGAATCTTTCATTTACCTATATGGAAAAGTCGCCTTACGAAAAAAAGGCGCTTGACGATGTATCTATCCAGATTGATGAGGGAGAATTTTTGGCAGTTATCGGACATACCGGCAGCGGCAAAAGCACATTTATCCAACACCTTAACGGGCTTATCAAGCTGAAAAATGGTAACATTAAGGTTTTTGACATTGATTTGAATGCGAAAAAACCCGATTTGAGAAGATTGAGATGCGAGGTCGGCATGGTGTTTCAGTATCCCGAATACCAGTTGTTTGACGAGACTGTCGCAAAAGATGTGGGTTTTGGTCCCCGCAATATGAAGTTATCGACGGAAGAAGTTGACAGAAGAGTCAGAAAAGCAATAGAGCTTGTAGGACTTGATTATGACGAGGTCGCCGAGAGGTCGCCTTTTGAGTTGTCGGGCGGTCAAAAAAGGCGGGTAGCAATAGCCGGAGTTATTGCAATGGAGCCCAAAGTCCTTGTGCTAGACGAACCGATAGCAGGGCTTGACCCAAGGGGAAAGAACGAAATAATGAAACTTATTATACGGCTGAAGAATACTATTTCTCCAACCATAATAATGGTATCTCACGATATGGACAATGTTGCGCGTTATGCGACTAGAGTTGCCGTCTTTGAGAATGCAAAACTATTGTATTCTCTACCGCCTGACGAGCTATTTGCAAATAGCGGTGAGCTTTCTCGAATAGGACTGGATGTGCCTGTAGCTGTAAAGCTCGCCAATGCGCTAAGAGCAAAAGGCGTGGATATAAAATCTGCAATAACCCCTGAGAGTCTCGTTGAGGAAATCTTAAGGGTCAAGGGAGGTAATAATGCTTAGAGACGTTACCTTCGGACAATATTATCCTACTAACTCGCCTATTCACCGACTGGACTCCCGAGCAAAACTGATATTCGCGGTGCTTTATATTACCGTGCTGTTTATGACTTACAGCTTTGCCGGATACGCTGCTTGCGCTCTGTTTGTAGTTATGCTTGCAGTAATTAGCAAAATACCTATAAAAACCCTTTTGAAAAGCGTTAAAACAGTAATGTTTTTGGTTATTTTTGTTTCTGTAATCAACATTTTGTTTTATAACGGAAATAACCTGTTGTGGGGTTGGTGGAAAATACAGATTTATGCGGACGGGCTTATTTTTGCTTCAAAAATGGCGTTGAGGCTAATTTTATTGGTGCTTGGTCCTGCAATTTTAACTTTTACAACTACTCCTATGGAGTTAACAGATGGTATAGAGAGCCTTATGTCGCCGTTGAAAGTATTAAAATTCCCGGTGCACGATGTAGCTATAATTATGAGTATTGCTTTACGAATGATTCCTGCGCTGATGGAGGAAACCGATAAAATAGTAATGGCGCAGAAGGCAAGAGGCGCGGACTTTGATTCGGGCAATGTGTTCCGACGCGCAAAGGCGCTTATTCCCGTGTTGATACCCTTGTTTGTGGGCGCATTCCGCCGCGCAGACGAGCTTGCGCTTGCCCTTGACGCAAGATGCTATAACGCAACTCCCAATAGGACAAGATACAAAATATTGCGCTTTAAGTGGGCGGATTTTATTGCAACGCTGGTGTTTTTGGCGTTCGCTACGGTGCTTTTGCTTGATAAATATTTGATAGGCATGGATAATCTTATATGGGGTCTTTTTCAATGAGAGTTCTAATAACAATCGAATATCTAGGAACCTCATATTGCGGCTGGCAAAAGCAAAAAAACGGTAGAAGCGTGCAAGAAACTCTGGCAAAAGCAATATCGACGCTTACCGCTGAGGAGATAGTATTGCACGGCAGCGGACGCACTGATTCTGGAGTGCATGCAATAGCTCAAGCGGCGCATTTTGATACCAATACAAAAATCCCGGTGGAAAAATTGCCCTATGCTATTAATAGCCTGCTTCCTCGTGATATATCCGTCAAGAGCGCGAGAAGCGTTGTCGCCGCTTTTAACGCAAGATTTGACGCAATAAGCAAAACCTATATTTATAAAATATATACAGGCGCTCATCTTAGCCCTACAAGGGAGTTAACGCATTGCCATATTCCGTACGCATTGGATGTGCAAAAAATGCGCGAAGCGGCAAGCCGAATAATCGGCACTCACGATTTTAAGTGTTTTCAATCAACGGGCGGTCATGTAAAAGATACGGTTAGAACTATATATACAGCGACAGTTACCGAGAGCGGAGACGAAATATTGATAGAAGTGAAGGGCAATGGCTTTTTGTATAATATGGTGAGAATCATTGCAGGAACGCTGGTTTATGCAGGAATTGGCAAACTAAGCGCAGAGGATATTACCTCGGCAATAAGTAGCCGCGACAGAACGCGAGCCGGCAAGACCTTGGATGCCAAAGGCTTGTATCTTAAAAATGTGGAATACGACTTTGGTGATAATTAATTCATTAAGCGAACAAATCACTTTGATTGATTGAGACTATGCATTGAGCGTAAGGAGTCTACGAAATAATATTGGTTAAAGAATTGTTCAAAACAGCTTTCAACTAATATTTTGCCTATTATATAGCATTTTTGTATTAATTAGCTAAAAATAGTTGACATCATTATATTACTATATTATTATATTATAGCTTATCTAATAATACAAGTGTGAATTAGCCCCTTACGCTATGTGTTATGCGGCGCGCGAGTTATCCATCTAGTGTGTTGCGTAGAAAGTACACAAAATTATTCGGAGGATTAACCATGAAAACTTATATGGCGAAACCTGAGACAGTTGAGAGAAAGTGGTATGTAGTTAATGCTGACGGTATGGTGCTTGGTCGCCTTGCCAGCAGAGTTGCTGCAATTTTGCGCGGCAAGAATAAGCCTACATTCACTCCCAATGTCGATACAGGTGACTATGTCATTATTATAAATTGTAGTAAAGTAATGCTTACAGGCAAAAAATTGGAACAAAAAATGTACAGACATCATACAGGCTACATCGGCGGTTTGAAAGAAATGTCTGCAAAATTTGTTATGGCAAACAAGCCCGAATTCGCAGTAATTCAGGCAATCAAGGGAATGCTTCCCAAGAATGCTATCGGCAGAAAAATGTTCACAAAATTGAATGTTTATGCAGGAGCTACACACAATCAGCAGGCACAACAGCCGATAGAACTTAAGTTCTAATAGTGAGGTATAGAGATGGCAACTAAGAAAGCAGTAAAGAAAAAATTACAGTATTGGGGCACCGGTCGCAGAAAGCACGCAATTGCGCGTGTTCGTTTAGTTCCTGAAGGCGAGGGTAACATTGTTATCAACAAGCGCACAATAGACGAATTCTTCGGCGGTCTTGATGTAGTAAAATTAATCGTTCGTCAGCCTTTGGAACTCACGGCAACCAGCGCAAAGTACGATATATTTGTTAATGTTGTCGGCGGCGGATTCACAGGGCAGGCAGGCGCTATAAGACACGGAATTTCCCGCGCATTGCTCCTTGCAGAACCGGAGTCCAGATCCACTCTTAAGTCAGCAGGTTTCTTAACCCGCGACCCGAGAATGAAGGAAAGAAAGAAGTACGGCTTGAAGAAAGCGCGTAAATCACCACAGTTCAGCAAGAGATAATCAAGAATTTTTCAAAAATACAAGCCGCAGTTATTGCGGCTTGTTTTTTGACTATCCAAAATTAGTAAAGGTATTAATAAGCGAATAGTCAAATTAATCTAAATAAATTAATGTATTCTCCATAAATTCAATACTTTTGTCAAAGGAATCAACTTAAAGATGATTTGTATTGGATAACATTTCGCTTCTAAAGCAATATTACCTTACCTTTTAACCAGGCGTCAAAATAGGCGGCTTGCGAGCATTTGAAATAAACGCTTATAGTATTGACAAAGTCTTCCGGAGTTGCCGTTTTATAAGTATATGCTTTTGCGTAGGCAGAAAGGGCGGCTATTAAGGCTTCGCCTTCTAATTCGTAAAGTGAAGCCAGCATAAGCATACCTTTTATATACACATTCGCGCTGTAACGATAATCGTCATAATCGTACAATATATTATCCATAGCGGCAGTATTACCTGTTAAACCTGTTATTGAAGCGTAGCGCGTGTATTTGTCATAGCTGTCATCAAAGTATGATTTATAAAGCTTGGGATTATTGTTTTTGTAATAATATAGCATAGAAAACTCCGCCAGCGCCTCATCTTGCCAAGCGTATTTTATCTGGTCGTTGCCGACAAGCCCGTACCACCACTGATGCGCAAGCTCATGCGTAATTACCATATCGGTTTCGGTTTTTGTTAGAGAATCAGAGATATATACAAGTTGCGGATACTCCATACCGCCGAACGCAAAGGGAGTTTTAACTACGGTTAAGGTAGAATAAGGGTAATTACAAAAGTATCCGTTGAATGCGGTCAATACCGATTTTATGTGCTCCAGTCTTTCAGCAGCGCCGCTCTCCTCTACATAATAATATTTTATAGCGGTGGCGCCTACTGTATCCGTCCTCATAATGAAATAAGGTGAAGCGCATATTGCGAAGTCGCGCACATTGTCAGCTTCTAACTGAAGTGTCTTTGTATCCTCGGTTTCTGTTACTTGCTCGACATTCCCGGTATGGGCGGCAACATAATTTTTGGGCAGAGTCAACGTTACTTTATAAGAGGCGACTTCACTGTAAAAAGGATCGCCCAACTTGCAATAGCTGTATTCGGTAAAGCCGCCGTCCTCGTAGACACACATTATCGGATAAAAATTGGCAAGATTATATACATAATCATTATAGCCTAACCTGTGCTTGATTTTGGGTATATAAATGCTGTAAGTTACATTAAAGATTATTTTTTCTTTGTATGAAAGGGGCTTTTGCAGATTAATTCTCAGGATAGTCATATCCTCTCCGGATGTTGCAAAATTGCTAATACCGTGCGTAGCGCTAGTTATACCTAATATC
>SACC01000492.1 GCA_009928745.1 Clostridia bacterium | reverse complement strand
GCGTATAATAATCACTGTATGCCGAGAAAGTCTGCGAAGCAGAAGTCGTTCCGAGATTGGTTGTGGGACTTAACGTGTTTCTGCCCACCTTCGCGCTTGACGCGGTATGCTCGACATCTCCGCTGAGTCCGCTGTTGCTTGCATTGTACCGTTTCGCGCTGAAGCTTAAATTCGCGTCGAAATTTAAGGTGACGGTCATATTCTTGAAATAAAAATTAAAGCCTGAGTTACCATCGACAATTGCGAATAGATACAAATATTTATCTACAGCATCGTCTCCGCTCGCTGTCAGCGTGCCTGAAGTGGAATCGGTGTCCGATTCCCACCACCACATACCTGGAGAAATACCGCCCGATATTATTGATCCTACCAAAGAGGCCTTCGTGCTTGAAGATGTAATATTGCTGTCGGTAATGCCCGCCGTGCCTATTCCGAAGTAACCCTTGTCAGCCCACGTTATCGAACCGAACGTGCCCCCAAAGCTTGCGGTCAACACTCCCTGCTGTCTAAGATCTATCAAATCAGCATTTAATTCAATATATGTAAAAATCGCGACAGTATGACCGTCGCCGCCGCTGTATATGCCGACTTCGGCGGCAGTACTGCCGTCGCTGCCGTTTTTCAGCGTATAAGTATTGGTACCGCCGAGTTGTTGATAGCCCCAATAATTGAGATTACTGCTCAAGCCTATGCCCGAGCCGAGATTGCCGGTAGTGTATACGGTGTTATTATTCCTTCCGCTTGGGGGATTCCTCGTGGCGGCTTCCGCAGTTAATGTTTCGGAGGAAAGATTAAAGCTCGCCGCCGTATCGGAATCAACACCTACCAATTCAACGCCGAAGGTCAATATCGAGACTATGAAGAATACCAGAATGAACAGACACGCAAGCGTTAAAGCGTTCGCGTTCTTCCTGTTGCTATTCTTGGCAGTCGGTATTCTTCCGTTCATTTTTCCTCCGTTAAAGTTGTCTGAATCAAAATATTGTTTCCGATTTTTGACTCCCGTTATATTATATATTTTATATATATAGGCTATCAAGCATATTCAAGTAGTTTTCTTGTTATTTCACTTATATTTCACATACAAAATTTGTACTTCCCGATAAACAAATCGTTTCTTAAAAATTGTTATGTTATTTTATTAACAACTTAATCAAAATTTAATATTCATTGCCGTTTTGTTAGTCCTTTTTATTGGGATTGCAAGCAGCCCGTAACTAACACCGCATAATTTTGTTCAAAACCCACATTTTGCGATGCGAAATCGAGCCCCTTTTTGCTTTTCCCCACATAAGCGAGCTTTTGTGGGGACCCCAGCTTACGCTCGGGGCTTACAGCCCTAAAGGGTGAGTTTTACTTTCTGCAATCCTCCGAAGAAA
>SACC01000491.1 GCA_009928745.1 Clostridia bacterium | reverse complement strand
GAGTTTGTAGGCATTTATGCAGACACGCGCAGCGGTAAGACATCAGCATTAAGGAAGCAGTTCAATGCAATGCTGAAAGCGGCACGGCGCGGTGAGATAGACTATATTTATACAAAGAGCATATCCCGCTTTGCCCGAAATTTAGTGCAAACCTTAGAGATTGTCCGCGATTTGCGCAGCATAAACGTAGGCATAATATTTGAAAAAGAGGGTATCGACACACTGGACGCAAGCAGCGACTTTTTACTTTCAATATACGCAAGCGTGGCGGAGGGCGAACTTGTAAGCATGGGCGACAACGTAAGGTGGGCGGCGCGCAAACGCTACGAAAACGGAAGCGTTGAGTTGGTTTCAATTTACGGGTATATATATAAGAATAGGCAATTGATAATTGAACCCGCAGAAGCGGCAGTTGTACAGGAGATTTTCGAGCGATACGCAAAAGGCGACGGACAGTGCAAAATAGCGCGGAGCTTGAACGAGCGTGGTATACCGAAAAAAAGCGGGTCGGGGTTATGGAGCTCGGCAGACATTCAAAGAATATTAGGTAATGAAAAATATGCGGGCGACGCATTACTTCAAAAAAGCTACAAACAAAACTTTAAGCCGATAAAGAATAACGGCGAAGTCCCGCAATATTTTGTTGAGAATAATCATGAACCGATTGTGGCGCGGGAGTTATACGAGCGTGTGCAAAAAATACACAAGCAGAGGTCGGAAGCGGCGACAAAAGGCAGAAAGCCTTATCCGCTGTCGCCGTTTTCAAGCAAGATAAAGTGCAAAGAGTGCGGCAAAGGATATATGCGCCGCAAAAACAATCGCAACACACCCTACGAAAAGTGGATATGGAGTTGTCAAACATACATAAAAAGCGGTCGCAAATACTGCAGTGGACACAACATACGGGAAAAAGATTTACAAGCTTTGTTCTTATCGGCATATAACAAGGCTGCAGGATATGAAAATAAAGACGACCCGACAGTGAACCTTTCTGACAGTATAAAGATTTTGCTCGGGCAGGAGCGAGAACTAGTGGCGTTAAAGGTCAAGGGATACATAACTCGCGAGGCACACGACGAACAGCACGGCGAACTGCTAAAACAAATAAAGGAAACAGAAGCGGCGCTTCTTTTGGCAACAAGGCAGTCGGGCAAAAAGAAATACGATGTAGCCGAGAAATACGAAAACAGTCTTGTGGGGGCATTAGAAGTTGCAGAGATTAACGGATTTAAGATAACATTCAAATTCAAAAACGGCGCAGAAATAACGCGTATATTTAACAATGACACAGACCGCAAACAAACATGGTTAACAAAGCAAGCCGACAAACCGCAAGCAATTCACAGTGGCAACCAATTAAGGAGGGCAATATAATGGCAC
>SACC01000490.1 GCA_009928745.1 Clostridia bacterium | reverse complement strand
AATATGCTGTTCTACAACGGCAAATCGCACAAAATAGACCAAGTTGCGTTCAATATCCCGCGCGACGTTACCGGCAATTACGAATATATGTTGCCTTGGACGTTCACCTCAAGCGACGGCAGGCTGGAGCTTAGCTTCGTGCCGGTAATCGACCGATACGCGCCCGTTGACCTTAAGGTATTCGCAATGATACCGCATCAGGTCTTCGGAAGAATGAGCGGCAATGCGGTGCTTGATGACGGCAAAAAAATCGTATTGAACGACGTCTTAGGGTTCGCGGAGCACGTACACAACAAGTGGTAATGAACTTTAACGTACAACAATAACAATCTGATTAATAAGGCTATAGAATTAAAAGCTAAATTTAATAAAATTCTAATTACTACGCTGAGAGGGAAAGGGGATACAGTAAAAAAGCCAGAGCGACCATTTCAGGTGCATCTGGCTTTTCAATGTTTGATTATTACGCAGAGAATAGCTTATGCTATCATAAGATCCGCGTGCCGCTTAGAATAAATCGTCCTTTTTCTCGTCCTTTGCGTCAGGCGCTGTAACCGAAGCGGGGGCGGCTGATATTTCTTCCGCGCTTATTGCAAGATAGTATTTGGTTACTGTCAATGTGAAATAGGGCGCTACATAAATGAAGAGTATGCCGCAGGTGAGGATGCTAAGCAAGAACCATCCGATAAAAGAGATATAAAGGCCGAATATTTCGTCGATTCTTCCTTTCATAAGCTTCTTGCATTCTTCAATAGCCTGTTTGCCGGTCAATTCCGGTTGGTCCGCCATAACATATTCGAGCAGCGAATACCTCAGCGCGATTATTATCCCGGGGATAACAAAACAGAGCAAGCCTAAAAAGATGTACAGCCATCTGATAAGACACGCTTTGATCTGCTCCCACATTCTGCCGAAGTCCTTGAACTGGGAAAACAAATCTTCCATTCCGGATTTTTCATCCCGCGCGAATTTGATGAAAAAAAGCGCAAGCCCTATAGCCAAAGGGAATTCGATTATCAAGGCGAGTATACCGACGCCGTAGGTAAACCTTGAAATCGCCGCTATTACGGCGCTAATTGCACCGACTATCACTAACGGCAGCAGCAATATGAATACTTTGCCTTTTATTTGTGTTTTCGCCGCAAGTTTTAATTCTTTTCTTGTCATACTTCCCTCCCGGATAATTTTTTTTATTATAACACAAAAATTAAGTTTTGTACTATTTTTACTCGGTGTTATGTCAAATTAGAATATGTTTTTCGCGGTTACCGTAAAAACGATACCGTGGTTTGCCTTTTTAAATTTAAGTTCCCGCGCGACAGTCTCCGCGGCGGTTTGCGCCGTTTGCCGGGTGCTTACCATCATGACAATTTCTTTCCTTGCAT
>SACC01000489.1 GCA_009928745.1 Clostridia bacterium | reverse complement strand
CACTTGAAGACCTCGCCGTCCGGGTCGGTAGCCATTATCTCGTATGAGTTGCCGGTTATTACCCGCTTCGTCGCATCGTCTTTTATCTCGAACGGCGTTACTATTAGTTCCGCCTTGTCCGAGTCGCCGAACACGATATCGAGTACGTTGTAGCCGCCGACGTCGGGCGGACTGAGCAGCGCTTTTACTTCCTTGCCGCGGATATTGCCGCGCACGAAATATGAATAATAGGTTTTGTCGTTCTTCTCATAGGTTTCTCTTTCTACGAACAATTTAATTTTTGCCATTTGTCAGTGTTCCTTCTTTACTTAGCCGCTTTTGCCGGCTTTGCCGCTGCGGTTGCTTTTTCCGCTTCCTTTGCCTTTTTGTAATTGTAGATGCCCGAATGGTCCGTCTGGCACTGCAGGTACCCCGAACGGATTCCGGCTTCGTAATCCGTCAGCTCCTTACCCTCCTTTGGACCGTGCTGATGCACCTTCGCCTTGCGCTCCGAGGCATACCCCTTCGCTCTCTTCGAAGGCACTGCCCAGCGTTTCTTGAAAAATGCCATATCGTTACTCCTTTGCCCGTACTGCCGTTAGCCCAGCGTGACTGATTTTTTGCCCGTGTTGCCGTTAGCGAAGCGTGAAATGGGGATATTAAGTTGTATCTGTATCCAACGCTTAATTTGAAACAATACGTTTCCGGCGAACATGCGGAGGTGGCCACCTTTATCTATTCAGCCGCAATTATCGAATTATTATTTGCATTGGATTAACATTCGTAATGTGGATGCACTTCCGTCAATTGTCAATATACATAAGTACGGGTGTACGTCATAGTCGGAAGCCGTTTGCCGTCAATGTGCTTGCGATTACGGTAGACTGCTTCATATTCGCTGTCGCGCTGCCTCGTACGGAAGTAGTAGGTATCACGGCTAAGCACGATATTTTGCTCTTCGCTGTCGTACAAAACTCCTATGATTTGCTTGACGATAAAGTCTTTTGTTCTGTAAACATTGGTCGCGTCAACGATGAATCCCGGTATTCGATTTCTCATGTTCTTCCTCCTCTTTTTTTAGTGCGTTCTGCAGAAACAGCAATAGTTTTTTGTTCTGCATTTGGATATATTCCGGCGTATAATTAAGTTCGATTGACAGACCTTCCTGGGTATAGTTCTTTATGTATAAACAAACATATAAGTCGTATAGCTTCGGCGGCGCATGCTTTATCGCATTATTGTATTTTTCAACCTTTGCAAGAACACCGTTATCACCCACAATCCTTGTCGCCTCTTCAAATATGCGTCTTCGCGAGTAGTAATATCGAATGTCTTTTAAATCTTTTCTAATAATATTTAACGTCATAATTCTTATCTCCATTGAGTACCCTCTACTTAATAGCCACG
>SACC01000488.1 GCA_009928745.1 Clostridia bacterium | reverse complement strand
CCTCTGTATTTTAACAGGGCATTAAGCAGCAAGGCCAAAAGCTTTTCGTTGCCTTTGCGCCCGAACACTATCTTAAACAACAAATCATTTGTCAGACCAAAATATTTATCGTATGCACTGTTCATGTTTGTTCGCCAATCAATAACAGATAGAATTCTCTTCACCTTAATTTTAACATTTATTAGCGATGATATCAAAGCTATAAGAATCTTTTTCCGGCAAAACTTTCGGTAAGTTGCGGCTTTTGGGTAACAAATCGCCCGGTGCTGGAGGCGGGCTTACAGCGCTCATGTGGTTCGCTGCGGCTCATAGCATCTGCCGCGTCCTTCGGCTCGGACGAGCGAAGAACCTTCGTAACGCGCTTCCTTGCGCGTGACGAAGGCGCCTTGCCCTCGTGGCAAGTCGTTCGCTCTTACCGGCCTCACTCGCGGGATGCTATGGCCTTCGCTCAAACATTCGCTTTTGTAAGCCCTTCTCGTGCACCTGGCTTACGTTGCGGGTGCTGTGTTATACAGGGCGCCGGCTTACAGCGGCGGGTTTAACCTAGCTGTTGGGATCTGTTATCGGAAATCGGTAGTTAATCGCAAGTTGTTAAAGCGGTAAGTTGCGGCTTATCGGTAGCAAATCGCCGGGCTTTTGTTGGGGGCAATAGGGCGCCGGCCTTCAGCGGCAGGTGTTAACCCGGCGTTTGATTTATCTGTTATCGGGAGTCGGTGGATGGGTTTGACTCATGAAATTTTCTTAGATATTATGAAAACGAAAATGGGAAATAATGCCGATAATCTATTTAATGTAAACCATAAAAAGGAACACAAATAGGATATGAATTTGAGCATAATAACTTCAATAATTAGAGACGCAATAAAAGAATTAAATTTAATTCTTGCTCCTGAAGATCAGATTGTTATCGATTCTGAAACCATTCTTTACGGGAAAAACGGCGTATTAGATTCTATGGGAATCATAAATCTAACTGTAATTCTTGAAGAAATGATTTATGAAAAGTTTAACGTTGAGATAGCTTTGTCTGAATACATAAGCAGTTCTGATATGACTGAGATATTTAAGAACATTGAAACCTTGTCCGCAAGAATACTTGCTTTGGTTGAAAACAAACAAAAGTGAAAGTGAACCGCAAAAAGAATATTAATCTTTATGTTGTATCAGACTTTAACGCCCAAAACCTTAAGGCGATTTTAAATAACCGGACAACACCTTACATTGATTTACATGCAGAAGTTGCTCCATATGGACAAATAATACGCACATTATCTGAAATTTCTCAAGATGAGGAAAAAAGCGATTATGAATACATAATCGTTTGGAGTATTTTTGAGAAAATCTCAGAATTAAACGTTTATGACAGCTCTTATCCTGATGACGAGGA
>SACC01000487.1 GCA_009928745.1 Clostridia bacterium | reverse complement strand
GGTGAAGGACGGGCATTCACTCCGGACGAATTGAAAAAGCTCCTCGCCTTGGGTGAAAAAGGTATCAAGCAAATTATGAAGCTGCAAAACGACGCGCTGAAAAAAGCGGCAAAAGTGTAATGTTTTTACTTTAATAAATCATAAAGCCCCGGAAATGAGTCACGCTCGTTTTCCGGGGTGCTTTTTATGTTATTACTGTTCTTATTTCGTTTTCGATTTTCCAGATATGGTATCCCGCATCGCCCGTGCCGTAGCTTGTAACGGACGGTAGCGGCATTTTCATAAATGACTGATATAGCATATTGATCATTCCGCCATGAGAAACCACGGCTATTGTTTCATGCTCTTTTGTACTGCTTAAAATATATGACAGCGCTTTTTCGGCTCTCATACGAAATTCCTTCTGACTTTCCATACCGTACATAGCTTTGTCATAAGGGAGTTCGGGATCTTTTGGAAACATTATTATTGCTTCATCTTTTGGCAGTCCTGCGATAAGTCCGTTGTTGAATTCCATTAAATCATCAAGATATTCAATCTCTATATTTGTAAAAGAATTCAGGATTTCCGCGGTCTGTTTCGCTCTCTTCAACGTCGACGAATAAATTCTATCTATTTTATATTCGGCGGCAAGCTTTTCCGATGTGTTTTTCACCTGTGTTTTGCCTAATTCCGTCAGGTTAAAATCCGCTCTTCCCTCACAAACATCAAGCAAATCCGCTTCGGATTGTCCATGCCTTAAAATTATTAAAGTCATATTAAAACCATATTATCCAGATAAGAATATATCCGGTGAATACCGCCGCAAGGGTGAATGGTATGCCGTACTTCATAAAGGTTTTCGCACTTACCTGATAACCCTCTCTGCGGAGTATGCCTATTCCCGTTATATTTGCCGAAGCGCCTATCGGAGTGAGGTTCCCTCCGAGAGTCGCTCCGCAAAGCAGCCCGTAATACAACAGCTTGGGATCGATATCTATTCCTCCCGCAGCCGACATATTCTGTGCCAGTACAGCTATAACCGGGAGCATGGTGGCGGTGTACGGTATGTTGTCTATAAACGCGGAAAGCAACACCGATACCCATACTACCACCGTATATACTAAAAACACCGACCATATACTGCCGCCGCCGCCAAGCTTGGCAAGAGTTTTGCCGATAACGTCAATTACGCCAGCTTCTTCTATACCGCCAATAATAATAAACAATCCGGCAAGCAGAGCCAGGGTGTAATAATCGATTTCCTTTGCTATTCCCTTTAAAATGTTCGGCTTTTTTGTCTTAATAATTTCCCTTACAACGCCCAATGCGAAGAAGAAAACGCATATAAGCCCATTGGTTATTTCGGGTTTGTATATCGCGCCTTCCGCCGCGGATGATTTGTAAGG
>SACC01000054.1 GCA_009928745.1 Clostridia bacterium | reverse complement strand
ATTCTATATCTTCCGCCATAACCGCTTCAAGTAACAGGTAAGGTTTCAGCTCATCTATGTATATATGCTCATTTGTATATTTGAACATATTTGATTTTAATATACTGCATCCGTTCTCGTAATGGTAAATTGATGTTTTTTCACGCATGAGCATATCATCAATTGTTTTAGTGATGCTGATTTCGTTATTATTATAATTTACAGAGCTTCCGGAGTCCTCAAACAGTATTTTCATCTCGGGAAAGGCAGAAAGCATAAGCAAATATGTGCCGTCCTGGCAGGCTGCTTTTGCAACGAATAGAACAGAGTTGCCGCTATCTTGCATGATTATTTCGGGAGTTAATATCTCCACGAACGGCGCTATGGGAAGGTGATCCGAGGCGCTTTCTAAAAGAAATTTTATAGTACTATCCTTGTAACAGGTCAAAATATAGTCTTTTCCGTTCTTCGTAGCGGTTTTTTGCACAATGGCAATTGGTGGAGGCGTAGACGCTTGCTTTTTTGCGCGTATCTCGTAAACTCCGCCCCAATTGATTATATCGCAACCTTCATTATCTTCTAATTCATCATTTGTAATTTTAAGCGTGTCGTAAAAAAATGCAGAAGAAGAGCTAACTAAGCATACTTTTAGCGTTTCATTACTTTTGCTCTGGTATTCTTCCATGATTTTGCCGCAAATTATTGCAAAGTCTCTAAAAATTAGTTTTGCCATATCAAAATATATGTAAATCTAAGGCGAGCTATGACAATACCCTTAATACTAAGTACGCTAGTAAAACAAAACGCTGATATAAAGCAAGTAACAAGCAAACAATGACATCAAAAAGTATATGATATATTGAAGAAGTGAGCGTTATCTAATAAAAAACAGTCGACAAGTGACTTGTCGACTGCCTAATGTGAAAATAATTACTGCCAAGCGATCGGATTACTTATTCAATATCGATAAAAGAAACGTCGGCAAGGGTATAACTGTATGCGCCCTCGGTAATCTTGATTATTGGCTTAATCAGTTGCCGAGCGTTGTCGCCAGTGCCGAAAGTAACAGGACTTTTTGCGACCGCGACTGCTACTGAAGTGCCATTGCCGTATTCGGCTGCCGCAGTCAATACGATACTTGCGCATTCAAGCGCGCCAAGAAAGGTGTTGATAGTAAGTGTTGAAGTGGTTCTCGTAACGCTTATGTCATGCGCGTCGCCCTCTAGGTTATCAGTGGCTGCAAAAGCCATCGTGTAACTATCAGAGCTAAGATCTGACGCTCTTATTATATAATACATCATTTCGTTGTCATAAAATGCGCCTTTATGCTTAAAAACAATACCTTCGCCGCCGTTAAGCTGTACAGTACCTTTATTCTTGCCTGTATTGTATCTTACATACGCGGTATTAGTCTCATTGCCGATTTTTGTCTCTCTGTAGCTTGCAATCGGAGTAAAATCTGTCTTGAAAGCAACTATTGAGCTTATACTGTCACCTGCGCCTTCGCCCTCAGTAATATTTAATTCCATTGTGCAATAAGAGCCGTTAACGGTAAAATCGTTGCCGTTGATTGGAACCGTCGCGTTGATAGCGCGTCTATAGGTTACGATCATTGTGCCGACAGTTTCCGTGCTCTCACCGGTTGTTTTGGTAATATCGTAAGTGAATTGCTCATAATTAGCCCAAGGCGCCTGCAATTTGTTGAGCTGGGACACCTGAGAGCAACCTGCAAGGGGCATAAGCGTTAAGGCAGCAAGCGTTGCGATTACTAAAACTAACAGTAATATTTTTTTCATTCAAAATAACCTCTATATTAATTATTAACAAGTATAGCCTAATACATTAAAAAAGTAAAGGAAACGCTCGAGATTTTCAAGCGGAGAAATAGCAAAAGCAGTAAGAGTTAAATATATTGAAAAGCGACGGGAAGAGTGCTATAATATATATAATTTATTTTTAGTAAAATAAATTATATGGAGATATATGATTAATATTTATTTAAGCAATACGCTGTCGGGATGCAGCGCAAAAATGCTGGATGTATTGGAGACAGGTAAGGACGACTTCAATCATATTCTTATTGTGCCGGACAGATTTACCTTGTCTATGGAAAGCAAGCTAATGCGCCGTATAGGCAGTACGCTTAATATTGAGGTAATGACTTTTAGTCGTCTTGCGATGCGGATATTGGAGGGCAGGACTAAAAAATGTCTCTCACCCGAAGGCGCTGTTATGTTACTAACAAAGACAGTTGATAAGTGCCGCAACAGCTTGCTATGCTATTCTAAGATGACTGGAATTACCGGATTCGCCAACGAAATGTATGCGAGTGTCTCGGCAATACGCAACAGCGGCATCAGCGTCGGGCAGCTTGAAGAGGCGGTAAAAAGTTTAAAAGGTTATGTCAAAGAAAAGACCAAAGACATAATAGTAATTTACAAGAATTATCTTGCCGAGTTACAGGAGAATTACACCGACTCTACGACACGGTTAGAAGCCCTTTGCGGATATATCAAGCGCAGCGCCTTTGTCGCAGGCGCGGAGTTTTACTTTTCGGATTTCTACGCTTTTTCGGGGAAACAGTATGACATAATAAAAGAATTGATGCGTTGCGCAAAAGCTGTTCATATCGGCGCTATTGCCGAGGTGGGCGGCGAAAACCGCCGAATATACCCAGTCGCGGTTAAGAAACGACTCGAAGCAATGGCTAAGGAATGCGGGGCAAAAGTCAATATAATATCCGCGTTCGAAAAGCTTGCGCCGGACAAACAGGTGATAGAGAATCATATATTCGGATATGGCGCCGCAAAGTTTAATAAGTCTGACTACGTCTCACTATACTGCGCGTCTTCTATGGAAGAGGAGCTGGAGTATATATGCAACCGCATCTGCGAAGCTGTCCGCGAACAGTCTATGAGATACAAAGATATTGCGGTAGTCTGCGGAGATTTGATAAGTTATTCTCCCGTTGCCTGCAAGGTTTTTGCAAGGTTCGGTATACCATATTTTGTGGACGACAGAGTTTTGTTGTCGGGCGAAGCGCTTATCAGGCAATTGCTTAACTACATACGGATAATGATTACGAATTATTCACAAAACGCGGTCTTAGAGTATGCAAAAAATTATTTTGCGGAGATTGATGCCGCAGCTTTTGAAAATTTTTGTATAAAATATGCAATTGATTATTCTAGATTCCGCGCGCCTTTCACGATTGGCGAGCAAGAAGAACTCGATATAGTTGAGCCAATACGGGCAAAGCTGATTGCGGAGCTGTTGCCATTGCCGGAGAACGCAAAAATAGGATATTACATAGAAAAATTATATGAGTATATTAATCATAATAACTTTGACAACAAGCTGAAAGAATTTGCCGCGAAGCAAAGATCGGGCGGCTACATTGGCGGAGAGGCAAGAAGCGCGCAGGTGCCTGTAAAATTGCGCGAGCTGCTTCTGCAACTTGAAGAACTTATGGGAGACGAGGAGCGGAGTCTTGTTCAATTTTATGAGCTTTTCCGCACGGGGCTTGAGAGTACGAAAATTGCGCTGATACCGCAAAGCGCGGATTGCGTCTATATCGGAGAATGCGAAGACAGCCGATATGACGATAAGAAGATTTTATTTATCGCCGGAGCTACCGACGGCGCTATTCCTTACGACTCCAGAGATAACGGTATTCTAGGAGAGAAGGAATATATCGCATGGCAGGCGGCGGATATTGTAGTCAAACCCACGGCGCGCGAGAAAAGCATGTACAGCAGGTTTTACGCCGAACAACTGTTAATAAAACCTACCCAAAAGTTATATGTCGGCTATAGCATTTTAGACGAAAAAGGCGGAAGAAACAGCTCCTCGGTCATTATTAATCAACTTTCTTATATGTTCGATTTGCCTATACAAAAGGTTAATTTATCAAGCGAACATCGCGTATATACCCCGAAAAACGCATACAAACGCGTGATAAGCGGTATAAGAGAGCTGAGACGCGGCGTAATCGACGCTGACAGTATCAGCTATTCGGATACTGTCTTTTATCTTTTGCCAGTGAAGGAGCGCCAAAGGCTTGAAGCGATTTTGGAAGGTAAGGCGGATACATTAGCAACGGGCAGTGGACTGTTTTTTAAAAAAAGCCATACGAGTATCAGTCAGTTGGAGTGTTATTTTTGCTGTCCGTACAGACATTTTGTGCGGTACGGATTGCTGGCTAAAGAAAGAGAAAAGGGAGAGATTGAAGCGCGCGAAACAGGAACGGTAATTCATGATATGCTGGAAGAATATTTTCGCTCAACCCGCAATTTTAACATCAGCGGACAAGAAATACACAGCAAGGTCAACGGTATAATCGACAAACTTTTTGAAAAACCGAGATTTGCAAGTATGTTGGAAAGTATTAACGCAGTACAGCTGGAGCGGCTGCGCAAAGAATGCTTGCAGCTTGCCGTTGACCTTACGGTGTTAATGAGACAGAGCGATTTTGTGCCGTATGAGTTCGAAGTCAAGTTCGGAGACAAGGACAATTCGGGCTATGACGGTATAAAACTTATGGATAACCGCATTGAGCTTGTTGGTAAAATCGATAGGATAGACAAATACGACAACAACGTGGCGGTAATCGATTACAAGACGGGTAAGGCGGATTCGGATTTGAAATATGTCTATTACGGCAAGAAAATCCAATTATACGCCTATCTTGGCGCGCTAAAGCAGGCGGGCAAAACACCTGCCGCCGCCTTTTATCTTCCGCTTAAGGCAGAATACAGTAAGGAAGAAAGAGCAGACAGCAGGTATTGTTACAGCGGACAGCTTGTAAATGACACGAGGCTTATCAACGCATTTGATAATAAACTCATCGAAAAAGGAAAAAGTCCTATAATACCCGTAGAATACAAAGAATTAAAGGGTTTTGTTGCGGGGAAAAATATTTTGCTTAAGCGTGAGAATATGGATAATATAATTGCCTATGTAATCAAACTTGCAAGCCGCGCGGCAGAGGAGATATTAGAGGGGAATATTGTAGCTAATCCGGCAAAAGACGAATGCTTGTATTGCTCGGCGAAGGATTTTTGCGGCTATGACAAGGCAACGACTAACGAGAGAGCGGTAAGCGCGGTGGATTTGGATTCTTTTGAGGTGAATTATGATTGTTAACTGGACGGATAATCAGAAGCTGGCAATTAACGAAGAGAGCAGAGACCTCATCGTAACTGCCTCAGCAGGCAGCGGCAAGACCTCGGCAATGGTTGCGCGCGCGCTTGCGCTTATCAAAAAAGGTGTGCCTGTTACAAGATTGATGCTGCTTACCTTCGGCGAGGCGGCGGCGGCGGAGATGAGGGAAAAGTTACGCAACGCCCTTATAGATTATGCAAAAGTCGCGGTTGACAACATTGACTTTATACGCGAGCAGATTGACGATATGGCAAGAACTGATATAAGCACAATCCACAGCTTTTGCAAAGGTATAATCAAGAATAATTTTGAAACCGTGGGTTTATCGCCCGGCTTTGAAGTCTCGGATAAAGAAACGGCGGAGGTCTTAGCCCGTAAAGCTATTAAAAATCTGCTTGAAGCGGAGGGAGCGAAAAAGAACAATACCCAGTTTGCGGAACTAAGGGAGATGCTTTCGCCGCGCAACGATGATACTCTTATAAAAATAATTCGCAATATTTACGATTAC
Organism: Clostridia bacterium; assembly: GCA_009928745.1. Lineage (GTDB taxonomy): Bacteria > Bacillota > Clostridia > Christensenellales > CAG-1252 > SACC01. The sequence continues at coordinate 1,678 of SACC01000054.1, read as the reverse complement.
ATGGCGACGCAGGCGGATCGCGAAAGTTGGCTCAATAATACATTCGCTGACGAATACTATGTTGGGCTTGAGGAAAGCGCGGCGGCAAAATATACTGTGGAATTTATTAAGAAAGAAGCAACAATAATATCATCGCGCGCTGCAGAGCTGCAAAAGAGCGCAACATTCCTCGGTGAGGATATCTATATAAACAATTCGCAATATTTATACGAACGCGTCTGCGGCTATCTCAATTGCATATCTTTAAAGGATATTTATATCGAAAGGGAAAGGGAATACATAATCAAATGGAGAAATCTCAGAGATAACGCAAAAAATTCCTCGCTTTACAAAATTACTCAAGAGCTAAAAGAAGAAGTAAGCAGTTTTAATGCGTTAATTAGAAGTATGCTTGGGGACTATAGCTATGAGGAAGCGGACAGCGTGCGTTTAGGCAGCGCTGTTCAGGTCAGCGAGCTGATAAGACTTGTGAAAGCCTATGATGTAGAGTTTTCTAAGATAAAGCGAGAAAATAATGTGTTGGACTTTGCGGATTTGGAAAAATTCGCTTTGCTAGTGCTTAATAATCAACAGAAGCGGGAAGAGATAGTAAAAGAACACGATTATGTGTTCGTAGATGAATATCAGGACACCAATTTTGTGCAGGAAAGTATTATTAGCAAAGTTGCACCCGAAAACGCATTGTTTATGGTGGGCGATAGCAAACAGTGTATTTATAGATTCCGTCTTGCAGAGCCTAATATTTTCTTAGACAAATTGAAGCAGCTTTGTCAACAGGGTAAGGCAATCTCCTTCAACGACAATTTTCGCTCAAGTCCTCTGATACTTGGGTTTGTCAATGATGTTTTCGGGGAGCTAATGACGGAGGGGCTGGGGGGCGTTGCTTACGCTAAGGACGCGGCTTTTAATATTCCCAAAGAATATCACAGAGTTTCAGCGTATCCTGAAGTACAGATTAGCGCGGTCATTTCGGCGCGAGACGAGGAAGATGAGGAGCAAGAAGCGTCACAAGTATCAAAATGCGTATATAGCGTAAAGGAAGCGCAATCCTTTTGTTCGAGCAAAAAAGGTATAGCGGAGGGTCGGGAAATAGCGGCTAAAATAATGAGTCTTGTAGGTCGCGAGCATATCAACGATAAGGGAGTAATCCGTCTTATTGAATACAGCGACATTGCCTTGATGTTCAAGCAACGAAGCAATGCTAACGGCATATTAAGCGAATTGACCTCTTGCTCAATACCTTTGAGATTAGGTGTTTTTGCCGCCGCCGAACAATCTGAAGATGTCGCGCTTCTGATTAATTATATCAAGTTCTTGAATAATCGCAAGGAGGACTATACGCTGATTGCGGTTATGCATTCAAGACTGTGCAATTTTAGCAATGAAGAACTTGCCGAGATAAGAAGAAGGCGGGACAAGATACCATTCTATCAGGCGGCGGAGTTATGCGCTGAAGATACTGACTCGCTCGGCTCAAAGCTGAAAGATTTTTATAATGCTGCGGATAATTATTGCTTTGAAGCGCAGTTTACCAACGTTAACGCGCTAATTGCAAGTATTATTGAGCAAAGCGGTTACGGTGATTATGTCCTGTCTCTTACTGGCGGTAAGGACCGTATGATTGCGCTTGAATATTTTCTGAGAGGTCTTGAGAGCAAGTCGTTTTGCCGCTCTGTTG
>SACC01000486.1 GCA_009928745.1 Clostridia bacterium | reverse complement strand
ATTCGGGCGTTTCGAGAATTGAAAAAATTAATGATGAAAGCGGCAACGAACAGGTCAAATATAATGATCTGACTGCAGAGGAATGGCTTGCCACGCTTGAAAACGGCGATTACGGCGGATATGAGTTTAGAATAGCCACTTCCAGACAATATCGCTTTACGCCAGAAGAAGAAATGTCCGGCATGGTTAATCCCGCCATCGAGAAACGCAATAATCTTGTGAATGCCAAATACAATATTGTGCTCAGAGAAGCATATTATGAAGAATCCGAACTTCAAGCCGCAATTTCAAATTCAGCGCTTGCCGGTACGCAGTTTTCCGATCTCGTTTCGGTTACAATGCCGACCATGGCGAACCTTGCGTCTTCCGGTTTTATAATAAATCTTTTCTCGGTGCCCTTCTTCAATGCGGAAGCAAGCTACCTTAACGGCGAAACGGTCAAAAATTCCGTGGTCAACGACTATATGTACGCCATATATGACCAGGCGACCTTTTATCAGGAAGATTTTTGGTGCGTCTTTTATAACGAAAACCTGCTGCGGGACGGCGCGGACAGCGAAATAATAAAAGCAGTAAAAGAAGGAAAATGGACTTGGGATATGCTGATGAGATATGCGGAGGAAGCCGCGTCAGAGGTGATGGAAAAGCGTTCGCCTGACTTTTATACCGATACTTTCGGAATTGGTTCCTTCACAGATAAAAATAAATTTGCAACAGCTGCTTTTACGTCATCCGGGTTGTCGCTCTTCGGTGACACATTCCATAAAAGTCTGACATATACGATGGATTCTGACGCAGGTAACCAGGCGGCAGATATAATAAGGGGAATTATAAACAGTAAAAGCTATATCGGACTTTCGGGCGAAGAGGCTTCGAAAGCTTTCCTTGAGGGAAGAACTGCGTTTTTCATATATCGTGTCAATTATGCAAAAACTGTCGCTGAAACACGCTTAAGCTGGAATTTAGCTCCGCTGCCGAAAATGACAGAAGAGCAGAGCAAATATTTTTCATATGTCGGTACGACTTCTGCCGGGCTTTCGGTTCCTGCTCATCAGCATGATTCCGCTCGGACGGGTAAAGTCTTAAACGCAATATTGGCAGCGTCGTATATAAATATAGACGATGCGATAAAAACCAACTATATTACCTTCTGTCTCCGTGATAACGACGCAGCAATAACATTATCGACGATTTTTAGAAATCCTGTTATGGACATAGGGACTATATATGCGGAAGGATACGATCGACTTTCTTTTTTAACCAACGAAACCATTCTTAAAGCGGTTAAATCGGACATATCCTTTGCTTATATGTATATAAATAACGCTTCGGCTTTGGCTGCTCTCAACGAAAATGAATTCAGATAAATATTAATATATAAGAGGTGTAA
>SACC01000485.1 GCA_009928745.1 Clostridia bacterium | reverse complement strand
ATCTTCTTCCTTACCTTGAAAAATTCCACAGGCTTTATCCTAAAATCAGGATAAGTGTGACCAACGGACCTACACCGGAAACTCTCGGTAAGCTTGAAGGTAATATAATCGACTTTGGTGTCGTGACCGAACCTGTGACGTCGGCAGGCGGATGCAGTGTCATTCCCGTAAAACAAATAGAGGATATCTTCATATGCGGCGGTGAATACAGCGCCCTTGCGTCCGATACGCTTGCCGTAAAAAGCCTTGCGGATTTTCCGCTTATAATGCTTGAAAAGAACACCAGCACAAGAAAGTATGCCGAAAGTTTTCTGTGTCAGAATAACATAAACATAACGCCTGAATTTGAACTTGCAACAAGCAGTCTGATAGTGCAGTTCGTAAAGCGCGGACTTGGTATCGGTTGTGTGGTAAGGGATTTTGCGGAAAAAGCTATCGAGGAAAAAAGTGTTTTTCAACTGAATCTTGACAGTGTAATACCGAAACGCAATATATGTATTGTAAAAAAGGATACGGTTAATTCAAAAGCTGCGGAAAAGCTGCTCGAGCTGCTTCTGGCATAACTGAATCTTATATGTAATATAATAAATATATATTTTACTTATAGTGATACTTCCGTTATAATATAACTGCGGTGATAGTCGCGTTGCGAAAGCCGACAATAATAACGGAGGCATTATTATGGTAAGAGCGATAGTCGGAGGAAACTGGGGAGACGAGGGCAAGGGAAAGCTGACGGACTGTCTTGCGGAGGATGCGGATATAGTGGTGCGCTTTCAGGGCGGAGCCAATGCCGGACATACGGTGATAAACGATTACGGGAAGTTTGCGTTGCATATTCTGCCTTCCGGAGTTTTTAGACAAAATGTGACGAATATAATCGCGCAGGGTGTCGCGTTTGATCATGTAAGCTTTTTCGGAGAGCTGGATATGCTTTCTGCCAAAAGCGTACCAGAGTCGAAAATTATAATATCCGAAAGAGCTCAGATAATGATGCCGTATCATATATTGTTCGACAAGTTAGAGGAAAATCGTTTGGGAAAAGATAGCTTCGGTTCAACGAAGTCCGGAATAGCTCCGTTTTATTCGGACAAATGCTTGAAAACAGGCTTTCAAATATCGGAACTTTACGCCGACGGATTTAAAGATAAGCTGAAACGCGTCTATGAGTTTAAATCGGCATATGCCGAAGCCCTTTATGGCAAGAAAGCGTCCGATGACGAAGCGTTGAATTATGAATATATCTATAAATATCTTATAACCTGTAGGGATAAAATTAAGCCCTTTGTCCGTGACACGACAGCTTTTCTGAATAATGCATATCGGGAAAACAAAAACATACTGCTTGAAGGGCAGCTTGGTTCTCTGCGCGATCCCGACAACGGTATATA
>SACC01000484.1 GCA_009928745.1 Clostridia bacterium | reverse complement strand
ATTGTATTATTTATCGGGTGACTACAGAGTATCTCTATTAAAGCATCGTACTTTAATTCCGCGTTCTTTTCGATTTTTGCGCGATCGAATATAAATTTTTCAAGCAAACTCTGATATTCATCACTATTCTTGCTATATATCGCCATCTTTGAGATTCGTTTAGAAAGTGCTTGATATTTCTCAAGTTCATCTTCCGTAAGGTTTACGAATACCGGATGATACTCATAATCTGACAGAAATGGCATACGCGTAAGCGGATTAATTGTTGTTAAGGCTTGTTTTATGGTAAATTTGAAGGAATTATTACCAAAGTAGTCTGTAAGGATTTTCGTGCCATAATCATCGAACCAGCGTGACGGAGTTGCCGATAATCCAATGCGATATGTGTATTCATCAAGCAACGCCTGCTTCGTCTTATAAGCGCCAAGACCATGTGCTTCGTCACCTATAAAACATACCGGCATCTTGCCGAGGTTATTTATAATAATAGATGTAAAATCATCAGAGCTCGCAGTGGTGTGAGTGGTATACACTATAACGTGGCTTGAAAAACTTAAGGAGAGAAGCTTTAACTGTTTAAGAAGCTCATCCCGCCACTTGTGTGAGCCATCGGCAATTATAACGCTATCTACTTTTAGCCCTATTTTATCTATCTCACTTTTCCACTGGAGCGATAAAGTGTTCTGTGGGCAGGTTATAATTATAAGCCCGGTTTGTTCTTTTTCCAAAAAGTGGTTTATACAGGCGATAGCCGTCCTGGTTTTGCCGGTACCGGTAGCCATCTCAAAAAGAAGCTGATAATTATTACTTATCCATTTATCGAGCGCTTCTTTTTGGTATGAGAACAAACTGAGCTTTTCTGTGACGGTTTTCCTTGTTCTGGTTTTCACATACTGCTTAGCTTGAAAATGCTCCCTTGAGAACTCTTTTCCAATAACAATCAGCTTTTCCCTAACTGCATCCGGCAGTTTTTTTATAATAACATTAGTCCTAAGTTCTTTCCAAAACTCGTCGAACCTCTTAATATCGGCATATAGGTAGCTGTCTTGCCCTATTTCCCAGCCCCTGAATACCTTAAATTCTTCAATATTTGTTAGCCAACCGGATGCGGTTTCATTTATAGAACCGCTAAAAGACAGCTGATTCCCATCGATATCTGTCATGATGCCTATCTTCTGATGGAATAGAGAATCGTAATCCGCTTCATCGGTGGTTTTCTTCTTTACAAGCGCGAGTCGCATTTCAAGGTATCCGTTTGCAAGCATCCAGCCAAGCGCCCGTAGATGATCTTTTTGAAAATCGTCCTCGATGTTTTCAAGCTCGGTAAGAAGCTGTTTACTCAGATATTCATCAGGGCGCTCTATAACAGCCTTTATTACCTCTGTATCCTTTTCAT
>SACC01000483.1 GCA_009928745.1 Clostridia bacterium | reverse complement strand
ACGAAAGTAATGGGTAGCGAAGATGAGATTTCCATGAACAATTATTATTGGTATAAAGGGTTAAACTCCGTCAAAGCTCGCGAGTATCTTATTAACGGCGTTAGCTACAAAAGTTTTATGGTTGAGATAAAAGAAGGGTTGGTAGTACGTAAAAGCTACGACAGCGATACGGCCGCCGCGAAAACAATTATTACAAAAACGACAAACATTCTGATGTTTGCCGAAGGGCAGACTGTTGCTCAGAACAGCGTGACGTATTTTGTAAAGTGTTCCGACGGCAGTTTTGAAAAAGGCTACGTTAACGCATCCGCGATTGACACCTCTTCCGCGAACAGGAAGACGCTCACAATTATTACAATGTTCGGATCGGTAAATATCCAATACGACGTAGTATAACTGGCGGTGATGATCAAAACGTAAATTTCAATGAATTTAATATATTAACTGTGCGGGATACCGGCAAAAATAATCCCGTTACGTCGATGGTTGGGCAAAAAGTAAGCGTTAAGGAGTTTGATATGAAAAAGTCACTTAAACTAATCGGAATATTTATTATAATGTTAATTTTAATAACGGTTTTTGCATCTTGCCTGACGACTACTATAAACTACACACTGACTTTCAAGGTGGACGGCGTAACATACGCAACACTTAAGACTGACGGCAGTTCGGCAATAACGATACCCGAAGATCCCGAGAAAGACGGATATGATTTCGGCGGTTGGTTCTGGGACGATGGAACATTCAATCAATCATTTACCGCTAACTCGCTGCTTGACGCGCCGATATCAAGCAATATGACGGTGTATGCAAAATGGACACTTGATGGAGAAGAGCCGGAAGATATTACATATACCGTAACTTTTAATACAAATGGCGGCACAGAGATTGCCTCTTTGACGATACAGGCAGGCGCGACGATATCGCTCCCTTCCAGCCCGACAAAAACGGGTTATACATTCGACGGCTGGTATCTTGACTCCGGATGTAATACATCTGTTGAATCGTTGCTTTCAGGAACGATATCTCAGAATACCACTTTATATGCGAAGTGGACATTGAAAGATGCTGATACATTTTATACGATTACCTTTTATTCAAAAGGCGGAACAGATGTCGAGCCGATTACTGCAAAATCCGGAGCGGAAATCGTTGCGCCTACTGAACCAACAAAAACAGGTTATCTTTTTGTGGGCTGGTGTCCGGATTTTGAAGCTTATGCAACTGTTAGTGAACCTTCTACTGGTATTGAAGAAGAAAATGTTGGAGTCTTATTAAGATTTAAATATAATCTTTACAACAAAGGATGGAAAAACTAAATTAAAAAGAGAAATTGAAAGTTATTCTTCAACAGAAAGTTATGAATACAGAAAAAAAATAACAATTAACAAAACAAAA
>SACC01000482.1 GCA_009928745.1 Clostridia bacterium | reverse complement strand
ACCTCCGGCACCTATAAAAAAATATGCAGATTTTCATCTGCATATTTTGGTGCCGGAGGTGGGACTTGAACCCACACGTTGTCGCCAACAACGGATTTTGAGTCCGTCACGTCTGCCATTCCATCACTTCGGCGTGTAATAGATTTGTTTAATAATATTAGCATAACTAATATACTTATTGCAAGCGATTTTCAAGTATTAATTTACAAATGGGCTTGATGATTAGCTTTCGGTTTAACAATGAACAAAATACTGATTGTTGCTTTTTTTATTATTATATACATAAAAATATGCACCTCAAAAAGCATCTAACTTTTGGGGTGCATATAATTATTTTTGTTGTTTAATTACATTTGCTTATGTGTTACGGTTAGTAACAGCCGTAATGTAATACTAAGAATACTTTCATTATTCAATTTCGGCCTCTATTTTGCTTGCGAATGCGCTCCAGCCGTCGGCAGCTTTATAGGTATCCACTAAAGCAGTAGGCACATATATTCTGAAGTCGCCCATATTAGTGCTGAAAGCGGTGCTGCCTAATGCGGGCGGTATCTCTTTAGAGATGTGGTAATAGGTGTTGCCGCTATAGCTGGCGATTTGTCTGTAAAACGCTTCGTCTCCTATAGAAGTGACGCTTGAGGGTATATAAAAATGTATATCTTGATAGTTGATATTACCGAAACTGTAAAATGCTCTGTATCCGATTGTTGTTAAAGAGGCAGGAAGTGTAAGCGAAGTAAACTTTGAACAACCGCTGAAAGCATATTCTCCAATCGTCAATAGCGAAGAGGGCAGGCTTATAGAATTTACTAAAGAGCAGCTTGAAAACGCACCGTTTTGAATCTCGGTGACTCCTTCGGGAACCGTTATAGTAGTTAAATCATAAATACCGTTGAAGCAGTATTCGGGTATAGAGGTGATTTGTATACCCGCTTCGAAAGTAATAGACTCAATATCTCTGCATTCGCGGAAGGCAGAGCCGCCTAAAGAGGTAAGCGAGGCGGGCAGTGTTAGCGATGTAAGATCGCAATTTTGGAAAGCGGATCCTCCGATGGTTTTAAGAGTTGCGGGCAATTCTATTTCTGTAATACTGCAGCCTATAAAAGCACTAGCTCCGATACTTGTAAGAGAAGGATTAGCGCCGAAGTCTATTGAGATAAGACCGCTAATCCCACCGAAGGCATTTATACCGATTGTTTCTAGAGTTTCTGGTAAAACCAATGAAGTAAGAGCAGTGCCGTAAAACGCCATATTTTCAATTGTTGTTAATTCGCTGTCCTCTTCAAAAGTCAAAGTAGCCAGTGAAGAACAACAATAAAACGCAGTTTCTCTAATCGTTACTATAGATTTGGGTATTTCTATGCCAGTCAGCGCGGTACAGTTATAGAAAGTATAATCC
>SACC01000481.1 GCA_009928745.1 Clostridia bacterium | reverse complement strand
CGATATAGGTATGCCGATAACGCTTGACTGGTATCTGTTGACGGCACAATAATACCGATCCTGATCCTGATTATAAAGGGGAATCGGTAGCACGCCGAAATCGAAATCCCGTTCGGCGGTGGATGTTTTCAAACTGGATATCGACATAACCGGAGTATTGTAAAATAAACCGCGACCGTTGACAAACATTTCCTCAAGTTCTGAAAAACCATATGTAGAAGGTTTTGAACCCTGACCTATTATCAGTTCCGCTCTTTGAGTTATCTGCTTGTTGGACATAAGTTCATAAACCTTGCTGAAAACATTTTGCGAATACTCATCGAGCACCGCACAACGCAGACCGCCTTCTGCTTTCTTCACTACGGTGGAAACTCCGCCGCCGTTGACCATTATTGTCGCACCGTAGGAATGAGAAAGGTTTCCGTAAGTTGCATCAAACGTCCAGCCGCCGTCGTTATCGGCAACTGATACCGCTTTTGACATTTCAATATAAGCATCAAGCGTAAATTTATAATCTTTTACAAGCTGATAAAGATCCCCGTATTTGCTTACGATATCGTTGTTTTGATTGTATAGCTTTTTATTGAAGAGAGTGAGATAAATATGATCGACATCCGTGAGCATAAAGTCGCCCGTTGCCAAAAAATGCTTTGTACCGTCAAGCGAAAGATTATCCATCGCATTTGCATCCCACCAGCTGTCGTTTATGTCTATGTAATCGTCAATGGATATAAACATAGATTCGAGCACCTTGGTGACCATCCTGTCGACAGAGTCGCATACGAGGTCATAATCGGCAATGTTGCTCATAATTTCCGTATTAATAACATCGCTCGGGTACTTTTCCACCCTTGTTTTTATTGTTATGCCGTAATTTTCATATATGTAATCGTTCCTGGTTTTGACCGCTTCACTGATGGCGCTGCTTTTGTACTCGTCGTCCTCACCGTATGGGACGAACTGCAGCTGGCCGTATGTATGTCTTGCGGTATTTACGGTCAGTATCTTAACTGTCGTTCCGAAATACTGAGAAGTCGCATACTTGAAACCTTCCGACTCTTCGCCAGAATTTGTATTATTATTTGATTCGTCGCTTTCGGTACCGGATTGTCCGCCGACGCTTCCGTCCGCAGAAAAATTCTGTCCTTCGTTTCCTTTACCATTACACGCGGTAAATGAAATCAAAACAAATACTGTGGTTAAAAACAATATTAAAAGTTTCTTCATAATGCTTACCCCCATACGTATTGACGATAAATTATAACATATAAAAAATCAAATATCAATACATACGTTTCAGTTTTAACACTAAATCAACAAATTAAATTAACAAACATAAAAACGGCTGTGCAAATTTCACAACCGTTTTTCAATTTATTTAATTATCACCCCAGCCGTACGC
>SACC01000480.1 GCA_009928745.1 Clostridia bacterium | reverse complement strand
GAATATTGAGATCAAAATCCACTTTATCAATAAACAAACCGATCCCCCCTTATACTATTCACATTTTTTATTGAAATTAGTACTGTCTTCCGTAATGTATGAAAAAAGAGCACACCAATGCCTTGGCATACTCTTTATGTTCGGGCTTCTATTTTGCGTAAACGCTGACTTTCTTTTTTCCGTTGAGAGCGGGTTCAAACTTAACCACGCCGTCGACAAGAGCAAAAAGCGTATCGTCCGAGCCGATACCGACGCCAGCGCCCGGATGAATATGAGTACCTCTCTGACGGTAGATGATGTTGCCGGCAATCACCGCTTGTCCGTCAGATTTTTTTGCGCCGAGACGTTGAGCTCGGCTGTCTCTGCCGTTCTTGGTAGAACCGACGCCCTTTTTATGGGCGAAGAACTGTAATGACAATCTAAGCATAATAAATAACTCCTTTGATCAAATTTCCCGCTTTTCCACTTTGATATACGCCGGATACTCCCCTGAAAGGGATACAACCTCGCGGTAAAGGCTTTCGAGTATATTTTCCGATATCTGAGTGAATTCCTCCGTTTTCAATACCGCCTGCGGCTTGCTTTCGTCGGATGTAAACGAAAATTTCGTCCCCGAATTTTCAAGGCAGGTAACCGTAAGGCTTGTCATGGCGGAAACGCCCGCACAGACTATATCGCTTCCTTCTTCGGAATATTCCGAATGTCCGGATATCATAAATCCAAGAAAGCGTCCTTTTTTTGTATAAAAGCACGCGGAGGTCATAGCTTTACTTTGTTATAGACATTATTTGAAGCTTGGTATAGGGCTGTCTGTGTCCCATACTCTTCTTTTCGTTTTTCTTCGATTTGTAGCGTATTATGTGCAGCTTCTTGCCTTTGCCGTTCTTTACGACAGTGGCTTCGCACTTGTAACCCGTATAGGGTGCGCCGACTTCAAGGCTTTCGCCGTCGGAGAACATAAGCACCTTATCGATAATTACTGTCTCGCCTTCCACTACATTCAGCTTTTCGGCATATATAATATCGCCGCCGCTGACCTTGTACTGTTTTCCGCCCGTTTCGATTATTGCGTACACGAAATGGACCTCTCTTTCATTTTAGACTCGCTGTCAACCAAGGCACGTTTACGTACATATGCACGCACACGTTTAAAAGCCCCGGACACGCGGCAAAGTGTATTATAACACCTGGTTTTTATGTTGTCAACAATTATTTTAAGAAATTATCAGAAATCCGGATAAATCAAATCGATTTTACGGCATTTAAGAAATATAGGTCCGAAGGTAACGATATATACATAATCATCTTCTATTTTTTTAATGCTGTATTTGTAATTAAATATAAATTTATAAATATCACATGATTCTTCGTTACACGGATTATATTCGCCGGTAAATTCGTCAAGTAT
>SACC01000479.1 GCA_009928745.1 Clostridia bacterium | reverse complement strand
ATATTATTGACATATGTTCATTACTGTATATCAGTATAATCATTTTTGAACATATGTCAACATTTTTTTGCTATTTATATAAATATTTATTTGTAACCGTCGATCACCTTCGCGGCAAGATCTTTGAATTCATTAACCACGGATTGGGGAGAAACGATTTTCATCCTGTCGCCGAAGCCGAAAACCCAGGAAAGGAAGGTAGGGCTTACCGCGACGTTAATATTTATCAAAAAACGATCCCCGTTCCCGAAAAATACGGTCTCCTTGCCGAAGGTGTCGATTATCACTCCGGCAATCTGGTTGTCGCATTCGAGGGTGACCATTTCTCTTTCTCCTCCATACATACCGAACACCTGCTTTGAATATAAACCCATATCGATATTGCCGAATTTATCACTTCCGTCACGTAATTCATCAAGCAGCTTCACGGAAGTCATTTTATCCACGCGGAAATGCTTTATTATACCCGCTTCGGAATCGTAGCCTATCATATAATAATTATCGTCGTCCCAGGTCATCGCCCACGGGGATATAGTATACAGTGCGCCGTCGTGACGGAGGCGTTTTTCCTTTTTAACCGTCCATTCGTAATATTGAAAGGCTATTTTTTTGTTTTCTCCTATCGCTTCATGGATAGCGTCCACATTGTAATAAACCTCCTCGTTGAAAGTTTTAACACGGTTAGCTACATACACCTGACGGTTAAGCAGCAGCTTTTCATGTTCGCTTGCCAGAGACGACAGCTTTTCGATAAGCTCTGCACTTTTCTTTTTAGTGATAAATTTTGAAGACTGCACTGCGTCAACCAGCAGCTTCAGCTCGGGCAGCTGAAAGGTGCGGCTCGCCATATAATACGCCGCGACGGTGCCGTGCTTTATTTCTACATCTGCGCCGAATCTGCGGAGCGCTTCAAAGTCGTCGTACAGGCTCTTTCTTTCCGCATATATATCATACCCTTCAAGATATGATTGTATTTCGGTAAGGGTAAGCGGATGCGCAGCGTCTGTTTTTTCGGTAAGTATTTTTGTAAGATACAGAAGCTTTAATTTATGGTTGGAAGAACGCGGCATTTTAACAACCGTCCTTTTATTATATTATGAAATATATTATATCTGCGGAATACGGTAAAAGCAATCCTCCTATCTGTCTTTTATGTGAAAAGCAAAGAAAAAGCAGGCTAAACCTGCTTTTTTATGGATTCCCGCGGTTTATACCGCGGGTAATAGATAAAATTATGCTGTTTGTTTTATTTATCCTTCATTGTAGCGGTTTTCATTTATCAGACAGAGGATAAAAGCAACCAGTGCGGAAAGCATAAATACAAAGAAGAACGCTGCGATAGCGACTAATACCTGAGCGGACAGCAATATGGGATTTATAACGATGGACAGCAAGATGATCGTGAATACTAT
>SACC01000478.1 GCA_009928745.1 Clostridia bacterium | reverse complement strand
GTTGATATGTATCCTTATCTGTTAAGACCTAATCAATACACATATGTCCAGAGGTGGAGAGATAGCCTTAGTACAGCCGCTTATATTACTCCTGGTGTTACAAGTTCCACAAAGATGATGTCTACAAATACTATTGCTGTAGCGTGGTATTATAATAAAAACGTAATTAATGCAGCTGGAGTAGATATTGAAGCAATGGAAAATTGGGACGATTTTATAAGTGTCTGTCAACAAGTCAAAGATTTCGGCTATAATTATCCCTTGGGCGTTTCAATAGCAAGTCAGTCTTACGCAGGATCACAGCTTTCATGGCTTTTCAGGGTATACGGCGATCAGTTTTACCGTGAATTGTATCCCGATATACAGGCTAAAGAGGGAGATTATTGTTATGATTCACTGATTTCAGGATACGAATACGACGAAGACGAAGCGGTGCCTGAAGATAACATAACTTTTAATATGAATAAGCTCAGGTTGCAGTCTCTCATACTTGATAAAGATAATTCCGATTATTCGGGACCCACAAGTGCAAGGTTTAAGGAACTCTACGAAAATATTTTCAAAATGGCACCATACATAGCGCCCGATGCAATAACAACCTCAGATGATCTTACCGGAAAATTTGTGAACGGCGGAATAAATGACCCTGTCTTTTACATAGATGTCTTGGGATTCGGAAGTAAATTTTCGTCGCTTGTCAAAGACAGCCAAAATCCGTTTGAATTGGGATTGTTTGATTTTTTGCCTATGGATGCTCAAACCGCCCAAACAAGAACTTTGCGCTCACTTGGCGGAAGTTCGGCATGGCTGGCGGTAAGGAATTCAAAGGATAAAAAAACCAATGATATGTGTGTGGACTTTGTTTCGTTTTTTATGTCTCCGTACGGGCAAAAGGTTTTTATTGATGCGTTAATAGAAACCGGTTCCAGTATGGGAGGACCGACAACGGTCAAAGACGTTACTTATCCTCAGGAATGGGCAGATATGTACGGCAACGATGCCATTAAAACAAACGGCCTTTGTGACAGGAATCAGTTTATACCTAATCTAATTTGCGTATATGAACTGTATTCCAATTGGAACACAACTGTTTATACGGATTTTGTTACGGTTATGAAAACATATAACGGTGACTCGTCGGGAATAGATTTCTTTAATCGGTATTATAGTACATCATTGTCAAATATCGAGGCAAATAATTCGAAATCAGGTTATAGAAGCAAAGATGTTTGGAAAACACCAGCCGTAAACCCGGCATAGCGGAAAATGATATATGAATCAGTTTATATTTAAAAAGAGGGGTTTCAAGCCGAAACTGCTTATAATCACAACACTGTTAGCCGTTCTTTTAACTATAGGCGCGGTTATAATCTCGCAATATACCGTTAAGGCTGAAAAAGTTAAGGTTTCTAAC
>SACC01000477.1 GCA_009928745.1 Clostridia bacterium | reverse complement strand
GTCCTCTTGGTGTAGAGCTTAAGAATAATGTTAAGCGCGCTTGGTGGAAAAAATTCGTGCAGGAATCTCCGCTCAATGTCGGTGTGGATTGCGCAATATTGATGAACCCGAGCGTATGGATAGCGAGCGGTCACGTTGGCGGGTTTTCCGACCCTCTTATGGACTGCAAGTCGTGCAGGGCGCGCCACAGGGCGGACAGTCTTATCGAAGACTATATTATTAAAAAAAGCGAACAGCTGAGTATTGCTGGCTGGACCAATGAACAGATGGAGAAGTATATTCTGGATAAGGGTATTAAATGCCCGATATGCGGTAATTCCACTTTTACCGGAGTCAGGAAGTTCAATCTTATGTTCAAGACCTTTCAGGGCGTCACAGAGGATACGGCAAGTGTTGTTTATCTTCGTCCCGAGACTGCGCAGGGCATATTCGTCAATTTTAAAAACGTACAGCGTACAAGCCGCTTGAAGGTACCCTTCGGTATCGCTCAAATTGGTAAAAGTTTCCGTAATGAGATTACTCCCGGTAACTTCACTTTCCGCACACGCGAGTTCGAACAAATGGAATTAGAGTTTTTCTGCGCTCCCGGCACTGACCTTGAATGGTTCGCTTATTGGAAACAGTTTTGCAAAGACTGGTTACTTGGGCTGGGAATTAAGACGGATAATCTGAAGCTGCGCGACCACGACAAAGAAGAGCTTTCGCACTATTCTAACGCTACCACTGATTTTGAATTTTTATTCCCGTTCGGCTGGGGAGAGCTTTGGGGCATTGCCGACCGTACTGATTTTGACCTTAAAGCGCACGCAAAAGAAAGCGGTGAGAATATGGAATATATGGACCCAGTTACTAACGAAAAATTCGTACCATACTGTATAGAGCCTTCGCTTGGCGCTGACCGCGTTGTGCTTGCGTTCTTATGTAATGCATATGACGAGGAAGAGCTTGAAGGAGAGACAAGAGTAGTGTTAAGGCTGCATCCGGCGCTTGCCCCTTATAAAGTTGCCGTACTTCCCTTGCAGAAGAAACTATCAGAAAAGGCTGATGAAGTCTATAGAGCGCTTACTAAAAAATTCAGCGTGACTTACGATGAGGCGGGCAGCATTGGCAAAAGATACAGAAGACAGGACGAAATCGGTACTCCGTATTGCGTGACGATTGACTTTGACACACTTGAGAACAATACGATTACGATAAGAGAAAGAGATACAATGCAGCAGATCAGATTAAATATTGATGAGCTTGCCGCATACATTGAGGAGCATATTGCTTACTAATCGACAATTAGAAGCATAATCAATAATAATATATTAAAATTATACATCTCATCGGGGTGTATAATTTTTTTAGTATAGCTAACATAATCAAATAGTAATAGTTAATAATTATTACTGTATGCAGCGGGGAATATGGGTA
>SACC01000476.1 GCA_009928745.1 Clostridia bacterium | reverse complement strand
ATATAGTAATGGTGTCTTCGACACTTGGCGGATTAACCATAATAGGCTGAAATCTACGCTCGAGCGCAGGATCCTTTTCAAAATACTTGCGGAACTCGTCAAGCGTTGTCGCGCCGATTGTCTGCAACTCGCCTCGCGCAAGCATGGGTTTCAAAATATTCGCCGCGTCCATACTGCCGTCGCTTGTTGAGCCGGCTTTTACGATAGTGTGGATTTCGTCAATAAATATTATAATATTACCCGTATTTTTTATCGCCTCAATAGCGTCTTTAAGCTTTTCTTCAAAGTCGCCTCTATATTTTGTGCCCGCTATAACGCTACTCATATCCAGCATAAAAATACGCTTGCCCTTAAGAGTCTCGGGTACATTACCTTCAACAATTGCCTGCGCCAATCCTTCAACAACTGCCGTTTTGCCCACTCCCGCTTCGCCGATTAATATCGGGTTGTTTTTTGTGCGGCGGCTCAATATCTGAATAATCCTTTCAATCTCGTCTTTTCTGCCGATAACAGGGTCAAGCTTGCCCGCTTTTGCCTTCTCGGTGAGGTCAACTCCCAACTTGGAAAACGCGCTTTCTTCATTCTTCGGATACGGCGCGCTGTAAGATGCATTGAAACCGCCGCCTTTTGAATCGCCTGATAAACGCTGATACATTTTGCTGGCAGGATCGTTGCTAATATTATGCTTTCCGTTAAGACTCTGCACAAGCTGGTTGTATAAATCGCTAACATCAATCTTATAAGCAGACAGCACGCTGGTCGCAACACTCGGATTGTGAAGAAGAGAAATAAATAGATGAATAATGTCAACAAATCCGTCCGAATAGGCTTCGCTTAACGCCTTAGCCTCCGCTAACACTTTTTCTGCGTTGCGGGTCACTACTATGTTGCGCACAATAGCATTTTGGAAATCTAAGACACTTTCCACGCTCTGCATAGTTACGCCGTATTCTTTTAATAACATACTGATATCGTTGGGAAACCGCAGCATACCGGCTAATATATGCTCGGTACCTAGCTGTCCACCCGTACGGGCGGCAAGTTGACTTGCGTTTTCGATAACAGTTTTGCCTGATTGAGTATAGTTCTCAAATGCCATATTTGACGCCTCCTATATGTATTATTTTATTTTTAAAGCGCGTTTAACAATGCTTGCGCGCGCTATATCTCTTTCGTATGTACTCCCTCCGCATCCTGTCATACGGATAAGCGAGTTCGGCTGACTAAGCACTAATAGTTCATCTAAGGTAATTGCGGTGTCTAACTCAAAAAGTTTTAAGTTAATACCTAGCTTTACATATGCAAGACAGCTCATTAATTCGTCGTTACTTAATATTCTTGCATGCTTCAATATACCCAACGAGCGGAATATCTTGTCCTCAAGGGCGATATTCATATCGTAGGGCTTGCAAGCGACG
>SACC01000475.1 GCA_009928745.1 Clostridia bacterium | reverse complement strand
GTGCTGACGTCAGGCACAATTATTGCGCTTACCACCAATGCGCTTAAAGACTTTTTCACCAAAAAGACCCGTGCGAAAGGGAAGCTAATCTTAGAGAATCATATCGTAATTCTTAATTGGAACAGCAAGGTTGCGGATATTTTGATAGATTTAATGTACAAAGAGACTGTCCCGACCGTATTGATCCTTTCGGATAAGGATAAGGATTTTGTACAGGATCAAGTAAAAAGCGCGCTGACCAACACGAATATAAGCAAAAAGTCCAAAATTAATCTTATAGTAAGACAGGGCGATCCGTTCTCGCGGAGGGATTTAAGCGACGTGTGTATCGATAAGGCTAAAAGCGTTGCGATTATGGCGCAAGACGCGTACCTATCCAATGCCGCTGCCGAAATTAACCGCACAGACCTTAACGCGTTAAGGCTGTTGCTTTTAGTCGGCAGCGCGACGGGGCAGGCAAGAGCTAATATTATTGTAGAGGTGGACACCGCCGAAAGCGTTAATATACTTAATGATTTGGCTCAGACGGTGGAGAGTCTTAACGATAAGACTGTTTCTATTCTTTCTTTCAATAAAAAGCTGGGGCAAATTCTTGCTCAAACCGTTTTACAGGAATCCATATTCGACGTATTAACCACAATATTGTCTTTTGAGGGCGACGAGATCTATTCTACCGATCCTTGCAGTATTGAAGAATACCTTGCCGTTTATACTGACAGCATCCCTGTTCTTGCGGGCGAAAAAATGCACGCGCTAGCACGGGCAAAGAGCGAATTAGGCAAGAAGCGCGATAAGCAATATACTACGGACAGGAAGCTATTACTAGCTAAGAGTGCAGACGAAGCGTCGCCTATATCATTATTTATCATCGGCAACAATCAGCGGGCGCCGTATATGTTAGAGAATATCGAAAGCGGCGGCGAAACCTGCAAAATCAATATCAAAACCTACAGCAAGGAAGATAACGAAGGATTAATTAGAGATCTGATTGCCGCAAAGGGTCAAAGAAAAGTGCTTATACTATCGGACGACACCGTGCCTAAGGCGTACTATGACGCCAATGTTTTCTTGTCCCTTATCGCGCTGCGCAAGCATTTTTCCAAAGACGATTTGTCTGTAATTACCGAGGTTTTAGATACTCGCAACCGCGATAGTATGGCGGATTTCGGTGTAAGCAGTACAATCGTTAGCAACCATATGATCAGCCTTTTGATAACGCAGCTTTTGGAAGACAGGGATTCAAAAAATATGCTTGAAAATCTGCTCTTGCTCAACAAAGAGGGGAGCGGCGGCATAGATTTGCAGGTGTGTCCGATAGGTGAGATACTGGATATTAATCAAAACCTTACCTTCCAAAGCCGCGCCGAACTTATCAATGCTTTTTATTATTCTACCCGCAAAAGGTATATGCTGCTCGCGT
>SACC01000474.1 GCA_009928745.1 Clostridia bacterium | reverse complement strand
GGATTGCCGCCGCCGAAGCTGTCGCAGGCGCTGCAGCCGTCTGACGAACCGCCGCACGCGTTGAGCGCTTCTTTTATAATTCTTTCACGCTGTGCTCTCGCAGTATTCTTTATAAGAAGTCCTTCTTTCATATTACACCGATTATTTTAGGGAAGTAATAAATAATACTTAAAAATGCCGAGAACCGAGTAAACCTTGTTCGCAAACTTTGGTGTTCGTTTTTCGTCGTATTTATTAATTGATTCCTTAAGATACCTTTCTTATCTTTATAATATGATATTATTATATTTCCGTCAAAAAGTCAAACAATAGGGGAGTTACACGGAATAGCGCCCCGAAAAATTACAAAAAGGCAACCAAAATTATTGCTCCGCCGCGGCTTCGCTTGGCTTTGTCTCTTGATTGATTTGATTTTTCAGCACTGCGACTTCTTCCGAAATCTCTTTCATCCGCGCTTCGGTCAGCGGATAATTGCGCATAGCGAGTACGGATATAACGTGTCCGAGGCAAGGAATCAAGAAAATAGCGGCAAGAATGCAAAAATAGAATGTCGGATTGATGAACACATTTTCAGGAACTTTCGCTTTATCGCCCGAGATAAAGCCGCTAAGCAGCATAATCCCCGAGAGAATTAGCCCCGCTAAGCTCGAAATCAGCTTATCCACGAAAGAAAACATCGAAGCTATGGTTCCGGGGATGAATTTTTTGGTGGTAAGTAACTCGTAGTCGGTTATATCTCCGAGCATCGGGAATATAAGGTTGGTACTTATTCCCGTTAAGCCTATATAAAACCCGTATACGATTAGTATCAATACAAGTCCCGGCGTTATACCGCTGTAAACACCGGTGCCGACTGGAATAATTATAAGACACAGTACGAACGGCAGGAATGAGCTTATCGCTTCAAGGTATGAAACCTTTACAAAAGCGTTGGTAGTACCCTTTTTCATAGCAAAGCGCGTGCCCAATGCGACTATGCCGATGCCGATAACCGCGGTAACTACAGTGAATGTAGCGTTCATCGATTTTTGCAATACGATATTCGAGAAAAAGTAAATCATCACAAGCCCCTTAAGCTGCGCCGCGAGTTTGTCGCTCGAAGCGGCGTAGATTAGGCGGCGAATCGGTTTGTTGCGCTTAAATAGTGAAATGAATTCTCTGAATTTGATCTTGTTTTTCTTAGCGCACATATAGAATTCGGGCTTGTCCCTTGTCGATATCCCGATCACTGCGAGGACTAAGAACACGGCGGCGGCGGCAATGGTGAAGATTGCCGTTATGCGCCATACCAAAATGTCTTGCATACTCGTAGATATTATGTCGCTAGTTAGCATTACCGTAATGATTCCGCCGGTTGCTCCGGAGCCGCATACGTCGAACAGTGTGTACCAGGGGCGCTGCTTGGGGTCTCCGGTTATTAT
>SACC01000473.1 GCA_009928745.1 Clostridia bacterium | reverse complement strand
GGATCTCAGCGATGATTATATGCCGAATGAAGCTACAGGCTTCAAAGACAGTTTGATATGGAAAAAGCTATACAATTTTCAAAAAGACGGAGCTGTCGGGATAATTAACAAACTTGAAAAATTCAACGGTTGCATATTGGCGGACAGTGTAGGTCTTGGCAAGACCTTCACGGCACTTTCGGTTATGCATTATTACTCCTTACGTAACAAATCTATTCTGGTATTGTGTCCTAAAAGGCTTGAGCAAAACTGGACTCAATATATGGGGAACAAAACAACTAATCTATTCTATAAGGATAAGATAAGATTCGACGTGCTTTTTCATACAGACCTCGGGAGGAACTCGGGCAAAAGCGGCAATATGGAACTTAATACCGTGAATTGGGGCAATTATGACCTTGTGGTAATAGACGAAAGCCATAATTTTCGCAATTCATACACCGCACGCGGGAGAGAGACACGTTATGACTTCTTAATGAACCGAATAATGAAAGACGGCGTCAGAACCAAGGTCCTAATGCTGTCGGCGACTCCGGTTAATAACCGTTATAACGATCTGAAGAATCAGCTTGCATTAGCCTACGGCGGCGATTTGAAGACCATGCGCCGAACACTCGAGATGGAAAAGTCGGTTGAATCGGTTTTTCGCACCGCGCAAAAAATATTCAATGATTGGAGCAAACTGCCTATTGGACAAAGAAAGACAAGGGATTTATTGGACAAGCTTGATATAGATTTTTCTATAATACTTGACAGTGTTACTATAGCGCGCAGCAGAAAGCATATACAAAAGTTCTACGATACGAAGGATATAGGTACCTTTCCAAAACGTTTACCAACACAATCGCATTATCCAAAGCTGACTGACAATCCGAATGTGATGAAGTATAAAGACATTTATGAAAAGTTGTTGCAGATGTCTATGAATGTGTACGCACCGCTCGCAATGCTCTTTCCCTCCCGTATCGAAAAATACGAAGAAAAATACGAAATTTGTATTTCGCGAGGCGGCAACAATTTCGGAGAAGGTTTCAAGGGGCAGCGCGATAGAGAATCCGGCATAAAAAAGCTGATGACGATCAACCTTTTAAAACGGCTGGAAAGCAGTGTATATTCTTTTTGTATCACGCTAAAAAGTCTGTTAGAAAGCAACAAAGAAGCGTTAAGCATTATCGACGATTACAATTCAGGCAACAAAAACGCTTTCTTTAACAAAAAGCATTACGACTATGAAGTATTCAATCAAGAGGATGAAGAAGATGATTTTCAACTTATAAAAGGCGGCACGAGTAAAAATATTAAAATAGATCTTGTTGATATAGATGTAAAATCTTGGGAGCGCGATATTCTTCATGATGTTAGGATACTTGAGACTATATATTACGATATGCAAGAAGTGACTCCTCAGGAAGACATAAAGCT
>SACC01000472.1 GCA_009928745.1 Clostridia bacterium | reverse complement strand
GCGCGAGAATGTCGCTTTTGCTTTGGAAGTTTGCGGTTCCAGTCAGGCAAAAATCAAGAAGATTGTGCCCAGTGTTTTGAAAATTGTCGGCCTGGAAGACAAGGGCGGTCGTTATCCGCATGAGGTTTCCGGCGGCGAACAGCAAAGGGCGGCGATTGCCCGCGCCTTAGTCCATCAGCCACGGATACTCCTGGCTGATGAGCCGACCGGCAATCTTGACGCCATCAATGCCGATGAGATTATGGAACTGCTGCTAAGAATCAATAAATTCGGGACAACGGTTATTTTAGTCACGCATAATAAAGAGATAGTTAATCGTTTAAATCGTCGGGTAATTACCATGGATAAGGGCCGCGTGGTTAGCGATAAGGTTCATGGCAAATATTTGCTCTAAATATTATTCTTTATGCTTTCTTTTTTGCGCATCATCAAATTCAGCCTGCAGGATATCGCCCGCAATATCTGGCTGTCGATTGTCACGGTCACAATTTTATTGCTGGCTCTTTTTTCCATCAATACTCTCTTGACCGTAAGAGTGGTGAGCGATAATGCCGTTAACGCCATCAAAGAGAAGATTGATATCAGTCTCTATATTAAACCTGAAGCTTCAGAAAGCGATATCACCGCTTTACGCGGCCGTTTAAGCGGCATGCCGGAAATAAAGGCTGTTAATTACACTTCTAAACAGGCGGCTTTAGATTCTTTCCGTAATAAATATCGGGATAATCCGGAAATTCTTCAAGCTTTGCGCGAATTGGGCAACAATCCTCTGTCTCCAAGCCTAGCTATTACTCCCGTTGATTTTGATGATACAGCCAATTTGGTGAATACTTTGCGCCAGCTCGATTCCGATATTATCGAGTCCCGCGATTTCAGTGATAATACGGCCGTGGTGGCTAAAATTCAATCTGTAACCAACCGAGTTAATGAAATCGGCTTTGCTATTATTGCCATTTTTGTCCTTACCAGTATTTTGGTCGTCTATAATTCTATCCGCGTGGCAGTTTATACACATAGAAAGGAAATTGAAATCATGCGCTTAGTCGGGGCTTCCAATTTCTTTATTTACATGCCTTATTTCTTTTCCGCTTTTTTCTATGCCTTGATGAGCGTCTTTATCATGATTATTATTTTCTACCCCTTTCTCACTTTGTTCCAGCCTTATTTGGAAGTTTTCTTAGCCGGCTATAATGTTAATTTGCTCAGTTATTTCGTTTATAATTTTTGGCCGATATTCGGAGCGCAATTCGGCGTCATTTTTATTATCACTCTTATCGCCAGTTTCTTTGCCGTGCGCAAATACGCCCGCGTTTAAATCATTATCTAAAGCGCTTATTCGGCCAGAAAGGCGCTTTTTGGTTCTTAGTTGACTAGATTGATATAATTTATTAATATTATCAAATATTCGGGGATCGTCTAATGGT
>SACC01000471.1 GCA_009928745.1 Clostridia bacterium | reverse complement strand
CCAATATACTTTCCTGAGTCTGCGAAGCAACTTGAGCGAGGCTTTCGCCGGTAATCAAGCTGCCGCAATCGTTTAATATCGCGAATCTTTCTGAAATTCTCATCATAATTCGGCGCATAATTGTAATCATAAATTCGGCGGGACATTGCTTGTGTATCGCTTGCTGAATCTCGGTAAAGGGTACGATAAACATTTTAATCGAGCCACAATATTTTGATAACTTCCTTGCCAAATCAAGGGTTTTTTCTCTTGCCATTAAACTTGTATACGGAAAACTATGAAAATGAATCGCAAGAATATTCATCCCGCGCTTTGCCATACGGAAGCACGCCACAGGACTGTCAATCCCGCCTGACAACAGCGCCAAACCCTTGCCCGAGCTGCCCACCGGCATACCAGCCAGACACATTATTCGGTCAAAATAAATATAAGTGACATTACATTCGCGGATATCAACGAATATTTCCTTTTCTGCGTTGAATAAGTCAACTTTCAAATTCGGTTTTGCCGATAAAACTTCCGAGCCTAAGAACCTTGCAATTTGTTGTGAGTTTTGCTCTAATCTCTTATCCGCGCGGTTGACAGTTATGCGAAATGTACCGCTTTGCGGCGCAATATTTTGGCATATCTCTGCAATTTTTACCATATCCGTAATTGTCTTATACGCTACGCTTATAGAATGAATTCCAATTACCATCTTCAATCTGTTGATAATTGTATCAAGCAAATCTGCGTTAAAATCCTCAATGAGGTATCTGCACTGCGCGCGGCTGATGCTACAGGGAATATCGCCGATTATGCGCTTAATGTTGTCTAATAAACATTTTTCAAAAAAGCCTCTGTTTCTGCCCTTCAAATATATTTCACCGTATCTGATTAATAATACTTT
This sequence comes from Clostridia bacterium, assembly GCA_009928745.1. Lineage (GTDB taxonomy): Bacteria > Bacillota > Clostridia > Christensenellales > CAG-1252 > SACC01. The sequence goes on along the minus strand of SACC01000471.1, from coordinate 536 downwards.
ATCCATCTTATCCCCTCATGTATGCGCTAAGTATTTTATATTCTTCGCATATTGCCTTAGCCGCTGCCATTCCGTCTTGTTCGGTGTTAGTTGCGCCGATACTTAATCTAATAATGCCTTCCTGATAATTATCGGGAAGTCCAATGCTGTGCGGAATCCGTCTTACACCTTTTTTGGAAGAACACGCAGAGCCTGTCCCTATAATTATACCGTGCTTCTCAAGTGAATGTTGCATAACCTCTCCGCGAACTACGGGCAAAGCAACGGTTAATATATGCGGAGCGCCGCTATACGGCGTTACGAAAATAATATTTTCGATTGCAGAAAGTTCGCTGCGGATATCGCCGAATACTTTTTCGCCCAAAGTTTTTAATGCGGTCATATTTTTTCTTACGGGAGCAGGTACTCCGTTCCAAACAGCAGGGTTAACCTGGTTGACACGTGTAATTACTAATTTACCAACGTCAAACAAGAGAATAGAGAAAAATTCAATCCCGCAATTAGAGTTATTAATGCATAAATATATTTTTGCACAT
>SACC01000053.1 GCA_009928745.1 Clostridia bacterium | reverse complement strand
GCCTACAATAAGTCTTTTAAGATAAAGCTCGGGAGCGATACGCATATACATATCGATATCGAGAGTATTGTGGTGAGTAACGAAGGGTCTTGCGCTTGCGCCGCCGGCTATTGTATTAAGTATCGGGGTATCTACCTCCAAAAATCCCTCACCGTCTAAAAACGCGCGAACTGCTGAGATTATTTTGCTCCTTAATATGAATGTCTTCTTTACTTCGGGATTAGCGATTAAATCCACATATCTTTGTCTGTATCTTAGATCGGTATCCTTTAAGCCATTGAATTTTTCAGGGAGAGGCAAAAGTTACTTCGCAAGTAGCGTAACGCCTGTTGCATGCAAAGATACCTCGCCAGTTTTGGTTCTAAAAACTAAACCCTTAACGCCAAGTATGTCTCCAATATCCAGTGTTTTGAATTCGGCATATTCCTCTTCACCCACATCATCCCGTTTTATATAAAACTGGATAGTTCCTTCACCGTCCAAAATGTGCGCAAAAGCAGCTTTGCCCATAATACGGCGGGATATCATCCTGACCGCAATACTCACAGTTTTGCCTTCAAGCGCATCAAAATTCTCAATAACATCTTTGGATAGATGAGTCTTGTCATATTTTACAATCTTAAAAGGATCAACTCCTTTATCAGACAAGCTCTTCAGCTTCTCCATTCTTATGCGTTTGATCTCGCCTATATCTTCTTCCTGCGCAACTTCTGCAACATTGACCGCTTTTTCTTCCATTTTATTTACCTATCTTAATAATTTTGTAATGACCTATTCCTGCCGGAGCCTTAACTTCCACAACAGTGTTCACCGATTTTCCAAGCAGAGCTGCGCCAAGCAACGACTGATTGCTAATTTTGCCTTCTGTATAATTGGCTTCAGCTGTACCGACAATTTGATATTCGACTGTCTCATCATAGTCAATATCTAGCAATTTTACGGTACATCCTACGCTTACCGCTTTGGTGTTAATCTCTTTATCATCAATCAATATAGCATTTTTTAGAGTGGCTTCCAGCTCGCGAATTTTGCCTTCTACCATTCCCTGCTCGTCTTTTGCTGCATCATATTCGGCATTTTCACTTAAATCACCGAATTCTCTTGCCAGCTTCACGCGCTCTGCCATCTCGGGTCTTTTTACTTTTATTAAATTATCGAGCTCCTCGTCCAACTGTTTATATCCAGCTTTTGTCAAATAAATTTCGTTTGCCATATATCCTCCCCGGCATAGTTATGCCTAAAATTAGCGGAGTTTTCCACTGCGGTGATTATATAACATATTGAAATATGTGTCAACCCCTATTCCAAATATTACAAAAAATCATATATTACTACTCATAAAAACAATATTTTTGCTTTACAATACTATAATAATAATATATAATTTAAGCATTAATAATATGGGTTATTATCCCTTGCTTCCCTACCAAGGAGGCCATTCAGTCCAAAAGGAGGTAAAGTTAATGAACAAGTATGAGGTTTTATACATCCTCGAAGGCGCTGCATCGGACGATGCAAAAGCAGCTTTAATTGAAAGATTCTCTACCTTAGTAACATCATTGAACGGGACTATAGTCGCAATTGACAAATGGGGCACGAAGAGATTCGCTTACCCTATCGACTTTAAGAACGAAGGTTACTATGTGTTAATGTCTTTTGAAGCACCTGCTGATGTACCCGCAGAGCTGGAGAGACAAATGAAAAACACAGACAATGTTGTTCGCTATCTTGTAGCGCGCAAATAAGGGAGGAATTATGAATAAGGTTTTATTAATAGGTAATTTAACGAAAGACCCTGAGTTAAGCACCACTTCAAGCGGTATATCCGTGTGCAAATTTACCATCGCAGTATCACGCCGCTTCGGCAATAACGAGACAGATTTCTTACCCGTTATCGCATGGAGAGGTCAAGCTGAGAATTGCAGTAAGTTCTTGAAGAAGGGTAGCAAAGCAGCAATCTGCGGCAGCATTCAGACAAGATCTTATGACGCCAACGACGGATCTAAAAGGTATATTACCGAAATAGTAGCAGACGAAGTGCAGTTCTTAAGCACCAAAGCTGCTGGCGAGGAAGACGCCGCAATAACGGAAATGAAACCTATTGACGACGCTCTCCCCTTCTAAAAATTAATTGAGGTGAAGTATGAATACAACAAAGACATCAGATGATAAGAATGTAAAGCGTCCGCTTAGAAAACCCGCAAAGAAAAAAGTTTGTATTTTTTGCGTAGATAAGCAGGATGATATTGACTATAAAGACGTAAACAAATTGAGAAAGTTTGTTACGGAAAGCGGCAAAATCGCTCCCAGACGCTCCACAGGTACCTGTGCTAAGCATCAGAGAGCTTTAGCGACAGCAATTAAAAGAGCAAGACAGATGGCGTTATTGCCATATAAAGGCTCTACCCGCGATTATTAATTAATCGCAACAACCCCTATAATAAGGATAATACATATTATTTTGCCCGCGATTACTCGCGGGTATTTTTTATTACGATTCGTAAATGCTTACTATGTAATTTTTGATTTACTCCTATCTTTTTGCGACAGATGATTGACATGTGTCCATATTTTTGATAAAATTACTAACAGCAAAGAGATAATTGATTACATTGTATCTATTTGTATAGGAAGGCGAAAATGAAAAAACTCACTGAAAAATCTAATGTCTCCTCCGCGCGTACTTGTAAGATATTGCAAATTGCTATGGAGACATTATTAGAGCAAAAACCGTTCAACAATATCTTCGTAAAGGATATATGCGAGGAAGCTAAGGTACCGCGAGCTACTTTTTACAACCATTTTGAGGATAAATACGATTTATTGTCTTTTTGCTTGCTACAGCTGGAAAAAGAGCTTGAACCTGCTGAAGACAAATATTTTACTTCCAATGAATATTATTCTGCCTTACTTTCTAATGCCGCAGACTTCTGCATTGAAAACAAAATTTTTCTTAGAAAAGTCAGTAAGCTGAATAATAATAACGTTTTTATCTCTGAATTGCAGAATCATATTGCCACGCTGATATTAGCTCATATCCGTGATAAAAACAAGAAGAAGCATTTGCTCAGAATACCTGCCGAAATAGTTGCTGAATATTATTCAGGCGCTTTAATTGCAATGTTAAAATGGTGGATAAACTGCGAAGAAAACTGGTCAAAAGACGATTTATTGAAGGGCGCGGATATTCTGCTTAACCGCAAACAAGAGTTATATTACTAAAAATCTTATACGTAAATACACTTATGATATACTGCGGAAAAGTTTAGCAGATATAAGAGAAAAAACCTAAGTAGGTAGCCTAAGTAAATATAATCGGAAGAAATAAAGTAGCTAGATTTAGTAATCACTGCTTAAATACATTTATTATATATCGTGTAAATAAACTAAATAAATATAAATTGATTATACATAGAATTAAAAAGAGCGATGTTGTTACATCGCTCTTTATGTTAGGTAAGTCAATAACTATTAACGCCAATTAAGAATATTTAAGAAGTCAGCTGGGGTTTCAGCTTCATCATAAGCTTCATAATCATCAATAACATCTTTAATCTCTTCCCAATCCCAGTAATAACTGGTGGTATTAGAAGAATCCGATACACCGTCAAGTTTTAAACCATATATTTTTAAGGTTGCTTCCCAATTCTCAACTGATGAGAACGTGCGGATATATCCGTTATCCCATATCTCTAATGTTACATTATAGATAACATAATCAAGATTATCACTTGTGGACGCCTCTCTAAGACCTTCTCTTGCGAAGTTGACAACATCGTCATAATCTGTTCCCTTATTGCCAGTATCGAGCGCGAATTCTATTCTATAGAAATGCTCTTCTTCGTTTAGCGAAATTTCCGCGTCCTTAATAGCGTTAACGTTAAAAGCAAAATTGCTAAGCTCTCCAACAGTATTAAGTATACGGTCTTTTGTTCTCCATTGCTCAAGAGTAAACTCCTCCGCCTTACACTTGCTATAATCTGCCGAAACATAGGGGAAGTGATCATACGCGGCAACATTAGGTTTATTTGCTCCTTTGCCGTCCTCTGCCTTTTGGCGATAGAACGTTTCCATATCAGGAGTATAAGTACGACCTAATTGGTCAAGCATATTTCTTGCAACATTAGTGGCATTAGGTATAAGACTGCCGACATTAGCGCTTGTTATTTGACCGGCAGTTTGCGAATAGAAACTGCTACCGCTTCTAAAATAGAAACCGCGCACCGTCATATTGCCTTCTGCTCCGGATTTTGCATAACCGCTACCGTCGGATATTTTAAATAACGTGTCTGCGGCGAGCTGGATTCTATCAGCAGCATAAAACAAGCAAAGCACCGCAGCCTTTCTCTGCGCGTCCGTTGCGTTAGATGCAAGACCTGCGTTAATCACAACTAATTCGCTTGCTGTAATGCCGTTAGCAAAATCAGGTCTTGATCCAGCTTCGATATCCAAAGGTTCAACCGGAGTTGGTTGTTTACAACCGACCGCCATTGTCGCTGTTAGTGCGAATAACAGTATGACAGAAATTACGATTAAAAATTTTTTCATATAAATCCTCCAATAAATTTTGCGTATAACAGATTTCTAATGTGAAATCGTACAACCTTTGTGTTATGCTTGCGCTTTGCTGATAGTGAAATCTCTAATTATTGTGGTAATAACATAGTTGTTAATAATTATAACAATTTTTGCATAAGCTGTCGCGCTGTCTTCTGTACCGAACTCAAAGCCTGCAATAAAGGTAGCATAATTAGTTATTGTTATAAGAGCAGGCTCACTGCTACTACCATAATACACCGTATATTCGGATATTGTCAATACTCTTCCGGCAACTATTACAGAAACTGTGGGAGGTGTCAGCGCGTCAGTATCTCCTACTGTAATTATTGAATTGCTGTCATCTATTACCTGCGCATTTATCGTAACGCTTCCGGTTACCGCGCAGATATAATTGGGATTATTAGACACTACTGCATAATTATACACTGCGGCGTTAACAGGATTACCGCTAAAGCCGTCATAGACAATAGACAGTGTCAATCCCGATATTAAAGTTACCGCTTCAAGCACTACAGGAATGCCGTCGTAATACTTGGAATAATTAAGGCTCTGTACCGAATTATAGGCGCGAATATTGAAGTCGGCGGCAAGTACAGCTTTTTGCTGAATAATAATTGTCCTTATAATACTGCCACCGTATTCGCAATGACCGGTTACTGTTAAAATATATTGATACTCACCCGCATTTAGAATATCGCTTGCCGTAAGTTCGTACTCGTCGCTTACTCTTACAAGCTTAAGCCCCATTTGCTCATCGGTAAAGATGTCGCTTGTAATAGACCAGCTTGCAAGGAATGCTCCCGCAGTTTTGCCGCTGTATATCTCTTCAAGCCCCTCTTCAGGCAATGGCATTGTGAACAGATTAAAATCTATCTCCACATAATTAGTCAAACCGCTGATAATAATCTGATTATCTCCGAGAATGCCTGCATATAGAGGATTGTTGTTCCATAATTCGAGGTACAACACGCCTTCTGCGTCTCTCTTCCATTGATATACCAAGCCTTCCAATACTCCGTCATAAACGCTGATGGTGCGCACACTTGTGACCTCTGTAGGCGTGCCGAAGCTTATAGTCAAATATTTTTGGGCGAGCAATGCTGATAACTCCAGAGAGTTAAGCGCCTTAAAGGTCTCCTCAAGTACTCCGCCGTTATACTCGGCTGAATACAGCTCTCCAATAGCTATGCCGCTAACCTCCGCGTCCGTACTGATTGATACTATAAGACTTTGCTTAATATAAATATTATAATTAGGTATTGCTTGATATCCGCCGGCTTCATTGCCTACATAAACTGTTACACCGTATGCGGCAGCGCCGCCTGTATATGACAGTATTATGTTGCTTATGTCATATTTCATAACCATTGTGTATGTGTTATCGTCATTGACAAATTTTGCCACAACTCTCTTATAAGCGAAGCCTGCTTCAACATTCTCCCCGAACGGTTGCAAGGAATATGGATCAATATATATATTCTTTGCAATGCTCTCATCCACCCAGACTTTTTCTATTATTCTCGGTGTAACATATAATCTAACAGGCAATTTAATAGCCGAAATATCCATACCGACATCAATTAGCGCCGTAACGCTGTAATAATTACCGCCTGTAGTACCGTTATGTAAATTGGTTAACGGAATTGCGGATAAATCCCAGGAGGAAATATCCATAGTAACCGTATCTCCCGAATTCAGTCTGAAAGATAATTTTGTAGGATAACTCGCTGAAACACGCGGATTAGCAACGTACGGATTGACTGTAAGCGCCGGTTCGTCTTCAACAAGCGAATAAATCATAGAATTCTGTGTACTGCCTCCCCCGCTTAGCGAAGAATTCGCAAGAGGCATCCCGCCTAGCAGTTCCTCACTCATTAGACTAGCGTAAACGGCAACCTCAATGGGAATTTCTATATAACCTGCTACCGCATTGCCGAATTTTGCAATTACAACAATGCTTGGATTCGCAATATTTTGCAACGGTGTACCCGCGGCAAGCGCATCTCTATAATACTGGTCAATCTTGTTCAAACCTGCAGCATTTGTCAGCACCCATTCGCTTATATCGAACCAACCGCTGTCAAGATTTTTAGACGGTGAGTAGCTAAAATACAAGCTTTGAGGGAAGTTCGCAATTGCGCGCGGATCAGTAATTACCGCCTTACCGCCGACTATTGAGAGCAGGTTGAATCTAATCTTGCTATCGGTTAATACGGGAATACCTTCTTCCTCTTCATAAACTACATAGATTTCGTCCGGCGCGCTCGCTGCAACAGAAATATATACATCGCCTAAAGGCTGACCTAACGCAAGCATTGCGCCAATTTTTCCCGAATAGCCGTTCTGAAGAATATCGGTACGGGTGGAATATATACTCAAATCCCATACTAACTCCATTGTTCTCCAGCCATCTTCACCTAAAAATTTAACAAAAGCTGTATTCGGATAATTCTTGGAATCCGTATAATCATATGCTTTGGTTGAATCAAAAGCGCCGTAGGAAGCGAAAACAAATCTCTTCTGTCCGTCCAAATCTTTATATTCAAGAGTTACTTCAACGGGAATCTCGTCCACAATTTTTTGGAAAACTACAGCATCATTGCTTGATGGTGACTCTACAAACTTAAAGGCTTCAACAATCTTAGACGCAAACGACATTTCAAGGTTTACTTGTAGCGAGGTTCTGCTAAATGTTGAAGTGTATTTGTATGCCGCGCCCCTGTTCCACAAGCTGTTCTCATTCCATCCAAAAGCCCAATTAACATCAAAGACATGCTGTCCTCCATCATAATAGAAGATAACTTTATCTGGATGGACATACCGGACAGGCAAAGATGATAGAGCTGAAAAACGTCCGTTTCGACCCGACGAAAACGAAAATTGAATATATCCTCCCGTAATCGGATCGTTTCCACTCAAAATCAAGCGGACTCAAATCATGGCGTCCGCAAAAAATATCAACGTTTTGG